>CANQWP010000080.1 GCA_947627585.1 uncultured Clostridia bacterium | reverse complement strand
TGCGCAAAACGCCAACTTGCACGGCCGAAATGCCCATGCCACGTTTTTCAAGCATGGTGGCTTTCATGTCGTCAAGAAGCGCGCCCAAACTTTCGTCAAAATCGACGACCGGCTTGGACTTTTTTCTCAGCGTTTCATTTCCAAGAACAACAACTTTTCTTGTGCTCATCTTTCTCTCCCAAACATGCCTTTATTTTAAAACAATCCGCCCGTTTTTGTCAAGGAAAAAACATTGACAATTTTTTAATAACCTATTGACAAATTTTCAATTTCGAGTTATAATATCTCTTGAAAAGAGGAGAAATCATTATGAAATTAATAGAAACCGCGGAAAAAATGTATCAAGAAAGACTTCAAGAACTTGAACGCAGCGAGCAAATTGCAAATAAAAGAGTCGAAAAATATGAAGAAATTTTGTCACAAGTGCAAGCTTTGGATGTCCCGGACAAAACTGACCTTATGGAAAGACTTAAATCAGTCGCACCCACAACCGTTGAAATTGAATATGCTGATGGAAGAAAAGTTCAAGAATACAAATTTGTCATTAATGGAAAAATTTATAATCCAGATGTCCTTGTTAGTGAAAATCCAGAACTAAGCATCCGAAGAATTCAAGATGTTTGGTCGGAATCAAGAAATCAAGACCCACTTCTTTTTGAAAACCCATATTGCGGCCAGCCAACCGCAGTTCAATATGCCAAACTTTTTGGAAAAGAATATGGCTTGGAATATGCAGAAATTGATGTTGATGTAAACAAACTTGCCGCCGAAAATATGAGTAAGAAAAGGGCGGGTGCAGAAAAGGCAAAATCTTGGATTGAAAGAGGCTCAGACCTCGCTTTCCCACAAAAGAGAGAACAGTTTCAAAAATATGCAATTGGCATGATTGAACATTCGCCTGAAATTATTGGCGCTGTTAACATTATGGAAATGCTTGATGAGAATGTTGAGCCTGAAGAAATCAAAAGCGCCTACGAAAGAGGAAAAGAAATTCCAGAAGAAACCATGAAACTTGTTGCAGAGTTCAGCAAGCGCGGCCCAGAATTTTATCGCGAAGTTAAGCACAGCAACCCTGAATGGCTCCAACAAATTGAACGACAAAACAAATATTTTGAGCGCGAACTTTCTGACGATGGAAAACAATAATCTAAAAACGAGAGAAACAAAAAAGCCCGAGAAATATCTCGGCTTTTTTTAACTCAAATTGTTTGGATTGATTTCAAAAAAGACTGAACTTTTGCACTTTGGATTGATGCAGTCAAAAACTTGTTTCTCAAGTTCGTCGGCGCGCGAAAGGGCAAAGCGCATCATGATTTGATAGCGAAATTTGTTTTTGATTTTGTTGAGTGGCGCTTTCATGACATCAAGATAGACAAATTCATCCGGCGCGTCCTCTTTGATTTCTTTGATTTTTTCAAAGCACTCTTTGCATTCTTCCGCCACAACTTTTTCGTTCTCGTGTGAGAACAGCACCCTGACAATGCGTGCATATGGCGGAAATTTTGTCACTTTGCGCAAATTGATTTCTTTTTTGAAAAAGCCTTTATAGTCATAGTTGGTCGCGAAACGATATACATAATGGTTCGGGCTGTAGGTCTGCAAAATCACCTTGCCTTGCGTGGCGCTTCGCCCGGCGCGGCCCGCCACCTGCGTGATGAGCTGAAAGGTGCGCCCAATGGAGCGAAAATCGGCTTGATAGAGGCTTTGGTCGGCGTCCACAATGCCAACAAGAAGCACGTCTTCAAAGTCGTGCCCTTTGGCAATCATTTGCGTGCCCACCAAAATGCCCGGCTTGCATGCGCGAAACTCGTTCAAAATTTTGCGGTGACCGTTTTTGACGGAAGTTGTGTCGTTGTCCATGCGCAAAATTGGCACATCTGGAAACATTTTTCGAAGTTCTTCCACCACGCGTTCTGTTCCAATCGCTCCCTGCTTGATGTCCGTGCTGCCACAACTTGGGCAAACGTCCAGCGCGTGATATCTCTTTCCGCAATAGTGACACTTCAACTTGTTCTCAAAGCGGTGATAGACCAGCGCGACATCGCAATCGCTGCACTTTGCAACATATCCGCACTGCCGACATCTTTGAAAAGACGAAAACCCACGCCGATTGATGAAAATCATGGCTTGTTTTTTGCGCTCAACAATGTCTTTCAGCTCAAACATGAGTGGCATGGAGAAAATGTTGTTGTTGCCGTGGCGAAGTTCCATCATCATGTCGATGATTTGAATTTTTGGCATCTCCATTCCGTTGACGCGCACCGGCATCTCCACAAGTTGAAATTCGCCGTCAATGGCTTTGGCATAACTGTCGATTGACGGTGTGGCGCTGCCCAAAACCAGCGTGCAGTCGTTGTAAGCGCGCCGAAACTGCGCGATGTCGTGGGTGTCATAGCGAGGGTTGTTCTCGGAGACATAACTTTGCTCGTGCTCCTCATCAATGATGATGATCCCCAAGTTTTCGATTGGTGAAAAGATGGCCGAGCGCGCCCCAACAACCACTTTGGCTTGCCCGAAGAAAATGCGTTTCCACTCGTCAAAGCGCTCGCCTGCCGAAAGCCCACTGTGAATCAGCGCCACTTGGTCGCCAAAGCGCGCTTTGAAGTTTGCAAGCACCTGTGGCGTCAACGAAATTTCCGGCACAAGCATCAACGCCGACTTTCCGCGCTCAAGTTGCCTCTCGATGAGACACATGTAAACTTCCGTCTTTCCACTTCCGGTCACACCATGCAAAAGATAAGTCTTGTTTTCGCAAATCGTCTCCACGGCGCGCGTTTGAAGATCGGTCAACTTGCGGTGCTCTTGTTGCAATTTGTCAAACTCTGGCGCACGCAAAATTTGTTCATTTTCCACAATCACGACGCCGTTTTTGACAAGCGCGGAAAGCGGAGCGTAGCCAAATTGATTTGAGACATCGGCAAATTTTTGTTTGCCGTTCTCTTTCAAAAATTCCACAATTTCAAGTTGTTTTTTTGCGCGTGCTGACGGCATCTCAAAATCTTGCGCAAGGCTGACAAATCTGACAACAAGTTCTCTCACTTTGTCAGTGCGCATTTCGGCGGGAAGAAAAAGCCTCAAACAACTTGCAAGTTTCAGGTGAAGTTTGTCCGCCATATGCCTCATAAGAGCCAGCATTTCCGGCTTGATGACAGCAAAATCTTCCACCGTGCGATCTATTTCTTTCAGTTTACTTTGGTCAAATTCGCATGACTGGGACAGTTCCACAACAAACCCTTGCAAAAGGCGCGCGCCAAAAGGCACAAGCACCCTCATGCCCTCACTGACCGCCATGCCCTGCGGCACAATATATTCAAACTCTCTGTCCAGCGCCTTCGCGTCCTGGTCAATTATCACTTTTGCAAACATTTGTCTTCCCAAAAAACAAAAAATCACTGAAAGATTTTCAGTGACATTTTATCATAAACTGCAAGAAATTTCAACAAATGTAAAGAATGTTGTCCAAATTTTTCACGCTGTTCAGTTTTCGTCTTCAACTGGGCTTGGCTCGACTTTGCCTTCATAAATTTCGTCAAGCGCAATGCTGATGGCCTTTTTGTCAGCCGTCGCAAGTTCGGCGCGGCGAGTTGTTTCAATTTCCTTTGCGCGCTTTGCTGCCAAAATGGAAAGCACATATTTGTTTCCGCCTGTCTTTTTTGCAAGTTCGTCAATTGGTGGTTCAATCATCATAAAGCAAAATTCTCCTTCAAAATCAAATCTTCCTCATTCTAGCACAAAAAAACAAAAAAATCAAGCGTTTTTGAAAAAATAGTGAAAATAAGTTGCTTTGGCAAAAAAACAAAAAGTCTCAAAACTTGTCCGCTCAAATTTTTGCTTACTTTTTCAAAGTAAGTCGTTTCATGGGGTCTGGGGGAAATCGAAATCCCCCAGCGACTTTTCTTTGCAAGCTTTCTTTTCTTCGCCTGAAAAGAAAGCGTATTATGACACAAACCCCAACGAAATCAAGATTGCGCGATTGACCTCTTTCATTTTGTGAGCATCGAGCGTGGTGACTTTTTCTTTCAAGCGCCTTTTGTCAAGCGTGCGAATCTGTTCCAGAAGCACCACAGAGTTTTTTGGAAGTTTGCTGTCATCCGCAGGAAGTTCGATGTGCGTTGGAAGTTTTGCTTTGCCAAGTTGGCTGGTTATTGCGCTGACAATGACGGTCGGAGAATATTTGTTGCCCACGTCGTTTTGAATGATAAGCACCGGACGTGTTCCGCCTTGCTCGCTCCCAACAACGGGACTGAGGTCGGCAAAATATATCTCT
>CANQWP010000079.1 GCA_947627585.1 uncultured Clostridia bacterium | reverse complement strand
TTGCCGGTGCGCTTGAAAGCCCCGGAGAGCAAATTCCGGCAAGATTGATCACTCCATCCACTTTCTTGGACTTTTCAATGACAAAATCGTCGCCGCAAATGGCGCGGATGCCCGAAAATTCGCGAATAGCATTTTTGAAATTTATGCTTGGCATCATCAGTCGCGCTTTTTCTTTGATGTCGTCAAGGCCGCCGCTTGTCACGCGCGTGACTGGCTCGCTCTCTTCGCTCGTCGGGCCAACAAGAAAGTTTCCATCAATTGTCGGCGTCAGCAAAACACCCTTTCCAAGCGCCGTTGGAAGCGGAAAAATTGTGCAAGAAATTGGAAGAGTCCCTTCGTCAAACACAAAATATTCCCCGCGCCGAAACTCAATTTCTTTCTGTTCGCTTCCAAGAAGTTTGGCAATTTCATTATATCCCGCGCCGACGCTGTTGACGATGGCTCTTGAAAAAATGCTTTCGCTTTGCGTGTCAACTTGAAAAATTCCATCTTTTTTTGAAATTTTCAAGATGTCTCTTTCCAAAAGCACTTTCCCACCATTTATGATCCCCTCTTCCGCAAGGCAAATTGTGAAAAGATATGGGCTGACAACTGCGGCGTCCTTTGCCCACAGCGCGACGGTCATGTTTTCGCTCAAACATGGCACTTTTTCAAGAAGCTTTTCTTTGTCCAAAATTTCGACATTGACGCCGTTCTGTTTTCCGCGAAGAAAAAGCGCTTTCACCTTTTCTTCGTCGTCGCCCACAACAAGTGCGCCGCAGCGATTCAGCTTCACCCCAAGCCGTTTGCAAATTGACGGAAAAAGCGTTGCCCCTCGCACGTTCAGTTTTGCTTTCAAACTGCCCGGCGTTGGGTCATAGCCGGCATGCACAAGCCCGCTGTTTGCTTTGCTTGCGCCGGTGGCGACATCGCTCGCTTTGTCCAAAAGGACACAAGATTTTCCAAGTCGAACAAGTTTGTTGAAAACGGCCGCTCCAACAACCCCTGCGCCAATGATGATGCAATCAAAAATTTTGTTCATATGACTTTCCTTAATCAATTTTAAACATTAAATTCAATTTTTGTCAAATAAATGAAAAAACTTTGTAATTTGTTTTTGAAAAGAAATCTTTTGTGATAAAATTATTGAAATGGAAGGTGGGATTTGAGAAAATTTATCTTGGCGATTGATGAAGGCACAACAAGCACAAGGTGCGTGCTTTTTGACGCCGAAAAAAAAGAGATTTTGGACATCGTCGGACAAAAAATCACACAGTTTTATCCTCATTCGGCGTGGGTCGAACAAGATGCGGAAGAAATTTTTGAAAAAGTGCAAAAGTGCGCAAACAAGATTTTGAAGAAAAACAGCGTTCAAAAAGGTGAAATTCTTGGCCTTGCAATCACAAATCAGCGCGAGACTGTTGTCGCGTGGGACAAGCGCACCGGCAAGCCAATTTGCAACGCGATTGTTTGGCAAGATCGCCGCACTGCCGGCATGATAAAGCGCCTCCATCTTCAAACGCGAGAAAAAATCAAAGAAAAAACGGGGCTGATTGCAAATTCCTATTTTTGCGCCTCCAAAATGAAATGGATCTTGGAAAATGTCAAAGGCGCAAAGAAACTTGCAAGCTCAAAAAATTTATGTTTTGGCACGATTGACAGTTTTTTGTGTTTCAAGCTGACTGGAAATCACCTGACCGACACGACAAACGCCAGCCGAACAATGCTCATGAATCTCCGCACGCTGGATTGGGACGACGAACTTCTGCGTCTCTTCAAAATTCCAAAAGAAACGCTGCCAAAAATTTGCGCGTGCGACCAGAATTTTGGCTATGCAAAAAAGTTCCACACAAATCTCATCTCAATGATTGGCGATCAGCAGTCCAGCATGATTGGACAAGGCGCGTTTTCTGCCGGAGACACAAAAGTGACCTATGGCACCGGCGGCTTTGTGCTTTCAAATCTTGGCGAAAAGTCAAAGACCAATTTGGGCAATCTTTTGACCACTGTGGCAAGCACGCTTGGCGGAGAAACACAATATGCGGTTGAAGGCAGCATCTACAGCGCCTGCTCCGGGCTCAATTTCTTGAAGGACCAACTTGGTCTTTTTGACGACTTTGGAAAGATCTCCGAAATGGCAAAAAATCTTGGCGGAAATGACGGTGTCTTTTTTGTGCCGGCGTTCACCGGGCTTGGCGCGCCATATTGGAAAGACGATGCCCGTGCCGCAATTTTTGGAATGACCTACTCCACCACAAAAGCGCACATCATTCGCGCATGCTTGGAAGGCATGGCCTACAACACAAAAGCGCTTGTGGACGAAATCAAGCACAGCGGAATTGTGTTTAATGACATAAGCGTGGACGGCGGCGGAAGCAACAACGAATTTCTTTTGCAATTTTTGGCGGACATGCTGAATCACAAAGTTGTCAAAAGCAAATTTTCGGAAGCGACCGTCTTGGGCTCGATTTTTGTGGCGATGCTCTCGCTTGGGCTTATGACAAAAGAAGAAATCAAAGCGTTCACAAAAAGCAAACTTGTGTTCACCCCGTCAATGAGCGAAAGCGAAAGAAAGAAAAATTTTGACGGCTGGAAAAAAGCAATTTCAAAGGCGTAAATCAAATTAAAAAACACAAAAAAAATAAAATAAAAAAGGGAAGAAAAAATGGAAAACAATTCAAAAAACAGCAAAAAACCCGCAAAAAATGCACAAAAAACAAAAAAAATGAGCGAAAAGAAAGAAACAAAAAACAAAAAATTGGCACCACAAAAAATGGCCACACAAAAAACAAAAGTGGCTGAGAAAAAGACTGTGAAAGTGGCAACAAAAGTGTCAAAAGCCACAAAAATGGTGGAACAAAAAACGCCAAAACAAGTTTCTGTTTTGGGCTTTCATGACCTTCCGCTTTGCACCTATCTTTTGGACGATGTAAAAGCGCCAAAAGCGGTTGTTGTCATTGTGCACGGCATGCAAGAGCATTGCCTTCGATATCTCCCTTTTGCCGAATTTTTGAACAATAACGGATATGTCGTTGTTTTGAATGACCTGCGCGGCCACGGGAAAACGATGCGCTCGGCGGAAGAATATGGTCGCGGCGAAAAAGATATCTTTGCCGAAAGCGTGCAAGACGAGTTGAGACTGATCGATTTTGTGTATCAAAAATATAATTTGCCAATCTATGTTTTTGGACACTCATATGGCTCAATGCTCACGCAAAAAATTGTTCAGCTTTCCCCTCATGTTGAAAAAGCGGTCATTTGCGGAACAACAAACGGCTCTTGCACATTGTTTGCGCTTGCAAGTGGGCTTGTGTCGGCCCTGACGCCTTTCAATCACAAAGACAAACGCGGCGGGCTTGCCGAAAAACTTTGCATCAAATCCTATGGCAAAAAATTCGAGCGCGGAAATTGGCTGACGCGTGATGAAAAAGTTTTTGACAAATATTGCGCCGACGAACTTTGCGGCGGCTCGTTCCCGTTCAGTTTCTATCGCAGCATGGTGAAAAACATGCGAAAAATGAACGACGGCATTCAAAAAATTGGGAACAAAAAACTCTTCTTGATTGCAGGCTCGTGTGACCCCGTTGGCGAAAATGGGAAACAAGTGAAAAATTTGCACAAAATCTATCTCAAAAACAACATCGACTCAAAACTGAAAATCTATGAAGGCGCCCGCCACGAACTTTTGAACGAGACAAACAAAGACGAAGTTTTTTCGGACGTGCTTACATTTTTTGAAAACTAAAAAATGTTTAAAAAAATCAAAAAAACGGCTTTTTTGCGGGCTTTTTGAAAAATCAAAACAAAAATAAAACAAAATTAATTCAAAAAAATGGAGGAAAATTTTATGATTGAAAGCATTGTTTTTGCATCTTTGTCACTTGTTTTGTGCGTTCTGTTTTGTTGGTTTAGGGCTCAAAAAGCGACAGTCTATTCATTGATGCTCAAAACTTTTGCTTCGCTTTGTTTCATTTTGAGTGCCGTGTTTGCAATCAAAGCAAGTGGAGCAAGTTCGTTTGCGCTCTTGTGCGTGTGTGGCCTGGTGTTTGGGCTGGTTGGAGACATTTTGCTTGACCTGAAGGTCATGTATCCAAAAGAAGGGAATCAATATTTCCTCTCTGGCACACTTTCTTTTGCTCTTGGGCATGTTTTCTATTTTCTTGGCGCGATGATGTTCTGCCTTGGCGTCCTTCCTGACAACTTGGTCTGGAACATTCTCGCCTCGATCGGTGTTGCTGGACTTTTGACAGCAATCATTCTGCTCCCGTCCAAAAAAATGGGATTGAATTTCGTCAAAAACTTGATTGT
>CANQWP010000078.1 GCA_947627585.1 uncultured Clostridia bacterium | reverse complement strand
AGAATATGCCACGTCCACTTCGCTCAAAAGCGCATCGTCCAGCGCTTTGATTTCCCGAAACGCGCGAAAAAGATTGAAGCCGCTCACAATGCATTGTTCCCTAATGTGATCCTCTTCATTCAGCATGACAACAAAATGCTCGTCACTTGAAATCGCAACGGCCGAGATGTCTTTGTTTTGAATGAGCTCTTTGCTTATGATGTGTCGCTCCAAAAGCGCGTTGCACTCGTTGAGAGAAAGATTTTTCAGCGAAAAAATGTCAAAATCGCCGAATTTCAAAAGCGCAGAAGAAACTGATGACACAATGAAATTTGCATCGTCCACGCTTGACAACTTCGTGAAGAAATTGAAGCCCGAAACGTTTCGCGCCAGCCTTATGCGAGATGAAATTGCAATGTTTTCAAATTCTTCGTTCAAACTTTCTCCTATTTTTCTGTTTTTGGGTGACGTTTTCCGCCAAACATTTTGTCCACGGCGGCCTTGATTTCAGGCAGGTCATAGCACTTCTCACACCCGACAAAGCCCGTCTCCAAAATTTCTTTCACACTTGTGCCACATTTTGGGCAAATTCTTTCGCTCATTTTTCTTCCTTTTCAATGCCTTTCATGGTCAAAGAAATTCTTTTCTTTGCAAGGTCCACTGCCGTCACTTTGACGTCAACAACGTCGCCCACTTTCACAACATCGCTTGGGTGTTTGACAAAGCTGTCCGAAAGTTGAGAAATGTGCACAAGTCCGTCTTGATGCACGCCAATGTCCACAAATGCGCCAAAATCGACGACGTTTCGCACAACGCCGGAAAAAATCATGCCTTCTTTGAGGTCTTCCATGTGAATGACGTCGCTTCGAAGCACCGGTTTTGGCATGCTTTCGCGAATGTCGCGGCCCGGCTTCAAAAGTTCTGTTTCAATGTCCACAAGCGTTGGCACGCCAATCCCGCATTCCTCAGCCACTTTTTTCTGACCTTTGTCCTCAACAAGTTTTGGAAGCAGAATAAGGTTGCCATTTTTGACGTCATCTTCACTCAAATTGAAAAGATGCAAAAGTTTTCGCGCGCCGTCATAACTTTCCGGGTGCACAGCGGTGTTGTCAAGCACATTATCTCCGCCGACAACTCGCAAAAAGCCTGCGCACTGCTCATATGCCTTTGGCCCGAGTTTTGGAACGGACAAAAGTTGCTCGCGGGACTTGAAGCCCTTGACTTTGCTGCGAAAATCGACAATGTTTTTGGCGATGCTCATGTTAAGTCCTGAAACGTAGGACAGCAGGCTTGGACTTGCGGTGTTAAGGTCCACGCCGACGCTGTTTACGCAGTCTTCCACAACGCCTTCCAGCACTTCGGTCAGCCGATTTTGCGGCATATCGTGCTGATATTGCCCGACGCCGATGGATTTGACATCAATTTTGATGAGCTCGGCAAGTGGGTCTTGAAGGCGGCGCGCGATTGAGACGGCGCTGCGCAAATTGACGTCATATTCTGGGAATTCTTCGGCTGCAAGTTTGCTTGCGGAATAGACTGACGCACCCGCTTCCGAGAGGACGGCATAGCTGACCGGGTGAGAGCAGTGTTTGATCAGCTCTGCAACAAAAATTTCACTCTCTTTGCTTGCCGTGCCGTTGCCGATGGCAATGATGTCCACTTTGTTTTTCTCAATCATGGCTTTCAGTTTTTCAAGCGCCTCTTCGGTCTTGTTTCTTGGCGGAGTCGGATAAACAACGGTCGTGTCAAGCACTGCGCCGTTGCGGTCTATGACGGCAATTTTGCAGCCGTTGTGATAGCCCGGGTCAAAGCCCATGATGACGTTGTTTTTCAGTGGCGCTTCCAAAAGCAGCGGTCTCAAATTCACCTCAAACATCTTGATGGCCTGCTCGTTTGCCACATCTGTGAGGTTGTTTCGGCACTCGCGTTCAAGTGACGGAAACAAAAGTCGGTCATATGCGTCAGCAATCACCTCGTCCATGAGCGCGTTTGTCTCTTCACAATTCTTTTTGAATTCTTTTTCAATCACCGGAATGGTCAATTTTTCATCAATTTGAATTTCGACCTTCAAGCATTTTTCTTTTTCGCCGCGATTGATGGCCAAAATTCTGTGGCTCGGCAAATTTTTGACTTCTTGCTTGAAACCGGCATAGGTCTCATATGTCGGGCTGTTTTCATTTTCAAGAAGTTCGCAAGAAAGAACTGCTTTGTTTGCCAAAATGTCGCGCAGTTCTTTTCTCAGGTCCGCGCTGTCCGAAATTCGCTCGGCAATGATGTCTTTTGCGCCAGCAATGGCGTCCTCCACAGTTGGAACTTCTTCGGTGATGAACTTTTCCGCTTCCGCCTTGATGTCCACGCCCGCTTTTTGCGCCTGCAAGATGTCAGCAAGCGGCTCAAGCCCCTTTGCAATCGCCACTGATGCACGCGTCTTGCGCTTTGGCTTGTATGGACGATAGATGTCCTCCACTTCGGTCAGTGTCAACGCCTTTTCAAGCGCAGCGGCAAGTTCGTCAGTCCACTTTCCTTGCTCGGTGATGACTTTTTGCACTTTTGCTTTTTCGTCGTCCAAGTTTCTGAGATATTTCAAGCGGTCAGCGAAATTTCTAAGCACTTGGTCGTCGCAACTGCCGTGCATTTCCTTTCGATAACGCGCGATGAAAGGAATTGTGTTCCCTTCATCAATAAGGTTGATTATGTTTTGTGTATAGTCCGCGCGAAGTCCAAATTCGCTGGAAAGTCTTTCTTCAATCGTCATTTTTTTTCATCTCCTTCATTTCATTAAGTTTGTCAAGCACGTCAAAATAGTTCATGTCAAGATTGGTGTTGTAAATAAACCCGTCCGTTTGCAAGACGTTTCCATCGGCAACGGTGAAAATTGGGCCATATTTTGAACTTTCCCACACCAGAAAAGAAATCAAACTGTCTCGCAAAGACACCTCACTTCGCATCACAACAAAATGTGCGCGGTCGCCTTCTTGCAAGATGCTGTGGCCACAAGTTGCAAACAAAAGCGCATCTTTTTCGGTGAGAGCCTCTTCGTCTTCAAACAGAGCGCGCTGCGTGGCCAAAAGGTGCTTGATGGCCTCAAACATGTCCACATCAATCGCTTGCCCCGACCCAAGAGCAATGTCAATTCCAAGATTTCTCAGCATTTGAATGTTCAGCGTGCGCCTGCCCACGCAAGCATCTTCAAGCGGACAAAGCACAACAAGTCCGTCATATTGACTTAGAATTTGAAAATCGTCTTTTTCAAGACAGTTTCCGCCAACAAGCACCCACTGCCTGTCCAAAAAGCCAAAATCTTCCAAAACTTGCACAAGCGGCTTGCCAAATTTCTTCTCCACACTTCCAAGTTCATCAAGTGTCAGCCCAACATGCAAAAAGACTGTTTTGTTCTTCTTTGCAATTTCATCACTCAGTTTTTCCAATTCTTTTTCGTCATAGTCCAAGATGTTTTCCAGCACACAAGAGTTGCGTTTTTGCAAGTTGAACATGACTGTGTTGCCCGCCAAAAAGTTTGCCATTCGGGACGCTTCGGCAAAGAGCTTTTTGAACTCGGCCTCATTTTCTTTTGGCTTGATTGCCCCCAAAAGCTCGTCATTGCGGACATAATAGTTCCAAAAAGCAGGCAAAACAAAGTTGTTTTCCAAATCGCGCACTTCAATGTCCGGCGTGACCTTGATTTTCCCCGGTCTTGCGATTTTTTTGATTGTGTCTTTTTCGACCAAAATGTCCACAAGTGCAAAATCGTCCCTCAAAATGTCCACAAGAGCAGCATTTTTAAACAGCGTTTTTTTTGAAAGCGTGATGACGTGGCTTTTGCCCGATTTTTCATCTTTCAAATTTTCTTGCCCGTTTGGCGCGCCTTGAAATTTGTTTTCAAATTGAATTATGTTGCTGTTGTCACTCATTTGCATAAAAGCCCCTCATATGATACAATTATATAATAAATGGAAGAGAAAAATCAAATGAAAGTGCGCACAATTTTGCATGTTGATGTCAACAACTTTTTTGCCTCAGTGGAATGCGCCACGCGGCCGGAGCTTCGCGGCAAGCCTGTGGCTGTGACCGGCAATCCCGAAAAACGCACGGGCATCATTTTGGCGAAGAATGATGTGGCAAAAGCGTTTGGCGTCAAGACCGGCGAAGCAATTTGGCAGGCCAAAGAAAAGTGCCCCGACCTCATTTCGCTCGGCCCGCATTATGCGCTTTATGAAAGCATCTCAAAAAAACTTCAAGCGCTCTATCTTTCCTACACCGACCTTGTTGAGCCGCTAGGCCTTGACGAATGCTGGCTGGACGTCACGCCGTCGCTGAAATATCTCGGCA
>CANQWP010000077.1 GCA_947627585.1 uncultured Clostridia bacterium | reverse complement strand
GAACAAAAACAGCCACGAAAAAAGCTCCGTCAAAAACAGCAAAATCAACAAAGAAAAAATAAAATAATCAAAAAAACGCAAAAAAACCAGCTTTTTTGCAAAAAAAACAAAAAACAAAAGAAGAGCAATCTTCTTTTTTAAAAGGAAAATCATGTTTCAAGGCTTTGAGCCCGTCTTTGATGAAAATTCAAAAATTTTGATTCTGGGAAGTTTCCCAAGCGTGAAAAGTCGAGAAAACGGCTTCTATTATGGCAACCCACAAAATCGTTTTTGGAAAATGTTGTCGCAAATTTTTAGCAAAAATTTTGAAAACAATGTTGAAAGCAAAAAGGCGTTTTTGAAAAAACACAAAATCGCCCTTTATGACGTTGTTTTGCAAAGTGATTTGAACGGCTCAACGGACCTTTCGCTTGAAAAATCAAATCGCGACATCGCCGACATTTCGGCGCTCCTGCCACCTTGCACAAAGGTCGAGAAAATTCTTTGCAACGGAAAAACGGCTTTCAAACTTCTCACACAAAACAACCCAAGCATCATTTTTGAAAATGAAAAAACTTTTTTAATTGCAAACTTGAAAGATAAATCAATTTTCAAAAAAGTTGAAGAAAAGAGCAAAAAATTCAATCTCGAAAACTGTCAAAAAGAAACAAATTGCTCAAAAAACGCGCAAAAACCCGTCAAAAATGTAAAAATTCCAATTTTTTGTTTGCCATCAACAAGCTCCGCCAACCCTCGTTTTGACATCTCTGTTTGGAAAAATGCTTTGACAAAATGAATGTGAAAACAAAAAAACAAGCACTCTTCTCTGCTTGTTTTTTACAAACCTTTATTTCACCTTAAATCCGTCTTTGAAGGCGTCTCCCACCCTTTCTGTGACTTTGTAATAGCCGTGCGTGTATGGGTCAAAAGCAATGGCCTCGAGTTTTTCAACGTCAACTTGGCCGTTTTTCAAAATCTTCTCTTCAGCAGAGACGGCAACGACTTTTCCGACAACTCCGCAGCCAAATTCGCCGTCCTGATATTCCACAAATTCGCACTCCAAGCAAATTGGAAATTCATTGACGATTGGAGCATCCACAAGTTTAGATTTTGTGGCGGTCAAGCCGCTTTTTTCAAATTTGTTTGGCGTATTGTTTGCCGAAATCACCCCAAAAAAGTCCGCCTCAACAACATGTGCCGCATCCGCAATGCTGACAGTGAAAGCCTTTCTTTTCTTGATGTTTTTCACAGTCCTGTGGCTTTCCGTCAAATTCAGCGCCACAAAATTTCTTTCAAGCATCATTCCCCAAGCGGCGTTCATGACGTCAACTCTTCCGTCGTCGTTGTAGGTCGCAATCATCAGCACAGGCATTGGAAAAATCGCTTCGGTTGTTTTTATGTTCTTTTTCATTCTTCACCCCTTTCCATCATAGCACATTTTTGCTTTTCGCAAAAGAAATTTTCAAGAAAACACATGCGCGCTTCGTTCTTGCATCATTTTGTCTCGTGTCGAGCTGCAATCCTTTTTTCGTCCTTGCGCGCCTTTTCAAATTTCTCCAATTTGCACTCTAAAATTCTATCCAATAAAAAAACCGGCTTTTTGTGCCGATTTCTTTTCTTTTATTTCTTGACAACTTTCCAAATGTTTGAGCCCTCTGCCGTTTCAACCGCTTTGTGCGTTGCCGGAACATAGTTTGTTGCTGTTCCGTCCGCCGAGTTTTGTGCAGGGTTGAATCCGGTGAACTCACCGCCTGTGATCACAATTTCAGCCGTTCCTTTCACGTCATCTTGCTTGTTGATAAGATATTTGCTGCCATAAGTTTTTCCGACTTCTTGTGTGTTTGAGAATTTGCCGCCTTCAATGGCAATTTTTCCGCCAAAAGTGTGGATGACCGTTGCTGTCTCAAGAACTTTGTAAGTTCCGTCTTTGACAACAACTTGGCTGTTTGCGGTTTTGTTCACAGCCACGACAAAGCAGTCCTTCCCCGTGACCGTTCCATTGCCCGTCAAAGTCAATGTTGCGCCGTCCACCGTGAAGATGTCCTCTTCGAACGCTGTTGAGTCAACATCAAGCTTTTTGCCGTTGAAATTGATTGTTGTGTCTTTGTTCACGACAATCAAGTCGCCTTTCTTTTCGGCCTTGAAAGTGAGGTCTTTGTCCAAAGTGATTTCTCCACCTTTGGCAACGGCCGTTTTAAGCTCAGCAAATGTCCCGACGTGAGTCGAATTGTCGCCGCACGCCGCAAGCGTAACCCCTGCCACCACAACAAGCAAAAGGCAAGATGCGACCAAAGCAAGTCTTCTTAAAGTTTTTTTCATGTTTTTCTCCTTTTAATGTTTTTGTTTAACACAATTTAGTGATTTGCAAAAAATCCTCTATTATTCACGCATAGCAAAAAAAATCTTTCCATTTGAAAACAAGAATCCAATCGCGAACACATAGTTGAGCCGAAAAAGTGAGCCCCCAAGCAAGTTTGCACTCGCAAAACGATATAAAAAATAAAAAACCCGCCTACAAACAGGCAAGATTTTTGATAACCGCCAAAACGTCGACTTTTGATTTGATTTCGCGATCGCACTTTGATTTTGTGAAAAAACTATTTTCTACTAACTTCCAATGGAATATTAAAAGGCAAGCCAACCATTGCCCCAATATATTCATCTGGCGTCTTTACAATGTTTGAAATTTGGGAATAAATCAGTTTGTTATATTCAAACATCTTTTTTGTGTCTTTTACATCAACATCATGCTGTACCAAAAGATCAGCCACTGTAAATTGTGCTCCATCTGGCATTTTTTTGATTTTCTCAACAACTTGCTTTACAATCTTGTTCATATTCCCTTCTTAAAAAGACAACTCACTCGTTTTATATGGGAGTTACTGGGCGGACTCGAACCGCCGACCTGCTGATAACAAGCCGAGAAATCAAACCGCTTGCGGGTTTGAAGATGCGAGGCGCAGTTATATTGATTTTTCAAAATAACAAGCCGAGAAATCAAACCGCTTGCGGGTTTGAAGATGCGAGGCGCAGTTATATTGATTTTTCAATATTACGAAGGAAGTGTTCTCCCCGCCCGCAATCAACTGCTCTTGCCACCTATTCCCCTTTGTTTTTCTCATGTTTACAATAGGCAAAGAAAAATAGGTGTATAAGTTTTCGCTCCTTATACACCTATTTTACACCTAAATCTAAAATTTTGCAAATGTTTTACGCTTTTAAACTGCCTAGAACAATCTGTAACTGAGTTTTTCAGCGGTGACATATAAATTGTACGTATCCAAGTTAACCAGTTCTTGTTCATCACTAAAAGCATTAAAAAGGAATTTCCCGTCTTTAATCATAAGCAATGCATCAAAAATATATAAATAATCTGTGCTGTTTGGATTAAAAAACATTTTGTCAATTTTTTCAAAGAGCAATTCAATTCCATCATATTTGCAATCCTCGCACACCACTATGCTCTCGGGCTTATATTTTGGTTTTGCAAAGTAAACACCCTCTATTCTGATTTTTAGTGTATACCATTCATCATATACATTGTTTTTATTAGAATAGCTTATTTTACAATTCATATCAATTATTCTGCCATCATGAAAATCAGCTGAAAAATCTTTTAAATCTTCTAATTGTCTTTTGTCCTTAATCTCGGTAAATTTTTTCATTTGTCCCCTTCTATTTATATTCAAATTCAAGTTCAGTTTTGCGGTCATAAATTTCGCCGGAAAGTTCGTCGAGCATACTTTTTGGCTGGCCTTTTCGCGCATAACAATAATTGCAGCCATGTCGGCAGGTGTCGTAGCGACCAATATCCACAGATGTCATACAGCCACAAAATTTTCTCTGCCCATCAAGTTTGTTATTTTTGCGTTTGACGGTCAAATTTTGTGCAGCGAATTTTTCTGTGAGCAGTTTTTCAAAAATCTCGCCGTCAATGCATTTACTTGGCACAATGTCATAAGCACTCCAATCGCCGCTTTCGGCGCATGCCTCAATTTGAATGCCGTTTTGCTTTGCAATCTTTGAAAATGCGGACAAAATTTGGTGCTTTTGCGTGAGATTTGGCGCCCAAACGCTCTTCGAGCAGCCCGAATAACTTTCAATCACAAAACTGATTTTGCAGTGCTTTGTAAATCCTCTCAAATTTTCACACAACTTTGCAAAATGTTCGATATGCCAATCCACATCAATGCCGTCAGCAAGCAAAATTGGATCATAACGCCAAATTACAGGGCAAAATCTTGATAGTTCTTTAAAACATTCAATCCGCTCCTCCAAACTTGGCAAGTTAGCCTCAATTTTCGCCGGATAAGGATTGAGAGTGTAAAGA
>CANQWP010000076.1 GCA_947627585.1 uncultured Clostridia bacterium | reverse complement strand
CCTGAAAGCCAGCCACAATCACGCAATCAAACTCTTCCAGTTTTTCTTCAATGGCTTTTTTGTCGATGCTGAAAATTTTACCGTTTCCAAACTCGCCGTCGGCGAAAATTTTTGCTTGCCAACCAAGCAAGCTGCAAGCCTTCACCCCGAGCGCGCACAATTTGATCGAAAGAAGGCTTGCGCTTATGTTTTCCCCGCAAGAAAGAAATGCGTCAAGTTCTCTTTTGCATGGTTTTTTGCTGTAATTTTTTGCAATTTCAATCAGTCGATCAGTTGTGTCCGCCATTGCCGAGACAACTACAATAAGTTTGTCATTTTTTGCGCGAAATTTTATGTATTTTGCGATTTTGGATATTTTTTTCTTGTTGCCAAGACTTTTTCCGCCAAATTTGAAAACAATCATTTTCTCCACCTGATATCAATCTATGAAATTTCCGATTTTTTGCCCACACTTGCGCTTCTGACAGCACATTTTCATAAAAAAGAAAATATATAACGTTATGAAAAAATTTTTGAACATTGCAATCGTCGGCGCAACCGGCCTTGTTGGCAAGAAGATTTTGCAAGTTTTGACCGAAAGGAAAATTGAGGCAAATCTTCACCTTTTTGCTTTGGAAAATGGTCAAAAAATGAATTTTGGCGAAAAAACATATGAAATTCTTGATTTGGGCGCGACAAATCTAAAAAAACTGCACCTTGACTATGCGTTTTTTGCCGTTGAGGCAGAGATTTCAAAAGAATATGCCCCAAAGTTCGCCGAAAACGGCACGATTGTCATTGACAACTCAAACGCTTTTCGAAGAGAAGAAGATGTGCCGCTTGTTGTGCCGCAAGTCAACAAAAAAGCTCTTGATTTTTCAAAAAAAATCGTTGCAAACCCAAACTGTTCGACAATTCAACTTGTCACCGCCCTCAAACCTCTTGCGGACAAATTTGGCCTCAAACGCGTGATTGTCTCCACCTATCAGGCTGTCTCCGGCGCCGGGCAAAATGGAATTTTAGATCTTTTGAACGGCACACAAAACAAGTTTGATTATCCAATTCAAAACAATGCTATTCCGCAAATTGATGTCTTTTTGCCAAATGGCTACACAAAAGAAGAGGACAAATTGATTTTTGAAAGCCGAAAAATTTTGAATCTGCCGCGCCTTCACATCACGGCGACCGCAGTGCGTGTGCCAATTCTCAACTGCCACAGCGAAAGCGTGAATGTGGAACTTGAAAAATGCGCCACGCTTGAAGAGGTATTTGATGCCTTGAAAGAAGCGGAAAACGTTGTTTTGCAAGACGATCCAAAAAACAAGACCTATCCAATGCCAATCTTTGCCAATGAAAAAGACGAGGTCTTTGTTGGAAGAATTCGAAAGGACGAGAGCCGAAAAAACTGTTTCAATTTTTGGATCGTGGCGGACAATCTAAGGCGCGGCGCAGCGTCCAACGCCGTGGACATTTTTGAAACTTTGGAAAAAATGCGCAAAGGAGAAAAAGCATGAAAGAAAAAGTTTTTGAAGGCGTTTGCACCGCCTTGGTCACGCCTTTCAACAAAAAAAATGAGATTGATTATGACGCCACAAAAAGACTTGTGGAAAATCAAATCAAAAACAAAGTGAATGCCATTTTGATTCTTGGCTCAACCGGCGAAGGCTTTTCTCTTTCGCCAGAAGAACGCAAAAAATTCATCTCATTTGTGCGCACTCTTGTGCCAAAGACATGCAAACTCATTGTTGGCGCGGGCTCAAACATCTGCGAAGAGGCCTCCCTCCTTGTCAATGAGGCCGAAAGTCTGGGCGCGGACGCATGCTTGGTGCAAACGCCATATTTTTGCAAATGCACTCAAAACGGAATCTTTCAGCACTTCAAAAAAATCTGCAAAAACATAAATTTGCCAATCATTGTCTATAACATTCCGTCGCGTTCAGGCGTGAACATTTTGCCACAAACAATGAAAAAACTTTGCGAAATTGAAAACATTTGCGGTCTGAAAGAGGCAAATGGGGATGTTGACCACATCTTGAAAATGACAAGCTCTCTTGGCGGTGCGCTTCCAATCTATTGCGGAAACGACAATTTGTTTTTGCTTTTCTTGGCTCTTGAATGCAGCGGCACAATCAGCGTCACGAGCAATGTTTTCCCCGCCGAGATTGTCAAAATGTGGAAAAACAAAGAAAAAAGACTTGACCTTCACAACAAGCTTTTCAAATTCAACAATTTGATGTTTTGCGAGCCAAATCCAATCCCGGTCAAATATGCTTTAAGCAAAACAAAAATGCTTGAAAATGTCCTTCGCCTGCCGCTGACAAGTCTTGAAAGAGGTCATGAGAAAGAAATTGACGAAGAATTGAAACGCTCACTCGTTTGCCGTGACAATCACGTCAGCGCCCGTCCCTAGCACATTTTTGATGATAATTTGTCCAAATTTTGCGTCTTTAAGGCGCAATTTTTCAATCTCTTTCACGCAGTCAAACATAAGGTTTTTTGGAATTGGCGCGGTGGTCTTGCAGGCCTTCACGCCATTTTTTGTTTTGACAGAGGTCGTAACAATGCGTTTTGGACAAGTCAACTCTTCTTTTGCAAAGACGACGCCGCGATTGCAGCCGTTTCCGGTCACAGAAATTTCGCCATTTTCTTCTTTGACGGTCAAGTTGCAGCCCATTGGGCACATTATGCAAATCAAATGTTTCTCCATTTTCGCCTCCTATTCAATTCCCACAACAATCTTGTCGGTCGCGCCATTTTTTTCGATTTCAAAACTCATCATCTCGCCTGGCACGCCAGCCAAAATGAATTTTTTGCCCAAAATGTTTGCTCCGCATTTTGCAACAAGGGTTTTTCGCACAACTTTTTCTTTCAGGCGAAGTTTGAGTGTCACTTTGCCCTGCCCTTCAAAGAGAGAATATGGCAAAACATAGCTCACTCCCTCGCCCGCTTGCACAAAAAGCGTCTTCGAGTGCTCCGGAAGTTTCCCGAGCGTAAAAAGTCCGGCGAATTCCCCCGCTTGTTCCGCTTCAATCGCCACATTGTCCACCAAATCATGCACGTGCAAAATGTTCCCGCACGAAAAAAGCCACTCTTTGTCAGTTTGATAAAATTCATTCACAACTGCACCGCCCGTTGTCTTGCAAATGGTCGCATTTGGCGCAATATACATCTCCGGCACAAGCCCCACAGAAAGCACCACCGTGTCGCACTTCAAAAACTTTCGCGTGCTTTCAATTGGGCGGAAATTTTCGTCAACTTGGCCATAAAAGACCCCTTCAACGCGATCTTTGCCCACAACTTCAAAAATGGTGGTGTTGAAAAACAGCGGAATGTCAAAATCTTCCAAACACTGCATGATATTTCGGCGCAGGCCACTGCTTGTGCTGTTGATTTCAAACACCGCGTGCACTTTTGCGCCTTCCAAAGTCAACCTGCGCGCCATGATCAGCCCAATGTCGCCACTTCCAAGAATGACAATGTCCTTGCCGACCATTTTGCCGTCAATGTTCACCATTTTTTGCGCAACGCCAGCCGTCACGATCCCAGCCGGGCGCGTTCCACAAAGGGAGATGTTCCCCGCCGTGCGCTCGCGGCAGCCCATGGCAAGCACGACCGCTTTTGCCGCAATCTCTTGCACGCCGTTTTTGCCCATGAATTCAACTTTTTTGTCTTCAATTTTTGTGACGAGCGTGCTTGTGAGCACTTTGATGTTTTTGTCGCCCTCCACCATCTTGCGAAAACGATAAGCAAATTCCGGCCCGGTCAGTTCTTCATGAAAAAAGTGCAACCCAAAGCCGTTGTGAATGCACTGATTCAAAATTCCGCCCAAGACCTCGTCGCGCTCGACCAAAGTCACCTTTGCGCCCGTCCTTGAGGCCGAAAGCGCCGCGCTCATGCCGGCCGGCCCTCCGCCAATCACCACAACATCTGTCACCATTTGTGCTCCTCCCTTATGTCGCCGACCGCAACAAAACTTCCGCGATTTTCTTTTTGCACATCTTCCACTTTCAATCCGCGTTCTTTCGCAATGGCGTTCACAACTTTTGTGAAACAGAAGCCGCCTTGGCATCTTCCCATGCCGGCATTTGTCCTGCGCTTGACCGCATCCACCGACTTGATTTTAAGCGGCCGATTGAGCGCAAACAAAATGTCGCCTTTTGTGATTTTTTTGCACTTGCACACAATTTGCCCAAAAGACGGGTCTTTTTCAAGACATTTCTTTTGCTCAGTTTTGTTCATATCCTTGAACATGACATATGGCTCAAGTTTTTTCAAATTATCTTTCTCTTTTTTGCCAAAACCCAAAAGCTCGGCGACCATTTCTGCAATTGC
>CANQWP010000075.1 GCA_947627585.1 uncultured Clostridia bacterium | reverse complement strand
GACACAACATCATCGACTTTGACATTCATTTCATTCGCCGCGAGGGGTCGGCGCTCGGACTTGACTTTGACAACGAAATCATCGACACGCTGAACGAGGCTCGCGTGGCAAGACTGAAAACTTCGCGTTTCAATCTTGGCACAGTCACAAAACTTTTGGGGATCTCTTTGGAGGGGGCTCACCGCGCTTGGAACGACGCCTACGCCACCGCGCAAGTGCTTTTGAAACTGAACATGGCGTGATAAAGGAAAATTTTTCAAAAATTTCAAAAAAATCTTGAAAAATCTTGCGAAATCGCTTGATTTTGATGAAAAATTAGGCTATAATAATCATAACTAGGCTGGCGAGAGAGCAAATTTGCTCTCTCGCTTGTGTTATAAGGAGTTTTGACATGGCAAAAATCAAAGAACTTTGCACAGAAAAGTTTTCGGGACTGATTGCTGAGATGGGCTTTGAGCTTGTTGACGTGGAATATGTCAAAGAAAACGGTGGCATGAGCCTGATTTTCACGATTGACCGTGACGGCGGCGTCGGCATTGACGATTGCGAAACGGTCAGCCGAAAAATCGACCCGATTTTGGAAGAGCTCAACCCGACGGACGACAAGTCATACACGCTTGTGGTCAGCTCGCCGGGGCTTGACAGGCCGCTGAAAACTGACCGCGATCTGAAACGCGCATTGGGGCAAAAAGTGGAACTTACGCTCTTTGCAAAGCAAGACGGAAAGAAAAGTTTTGTCGGCACGCTTGAGGGCTTCACCGAAAAACAAGTGACACTTCAAACTGAAAAAGGAACACTTTCATTTGAGCGCGACAAAGTTGCAAACATCAAACTTGTCATTGAATTTTGAAAAATAAGGAGAACAAAAAATGGTAAACAAAGATTTTTTTAAGGCACTTGAAGATTTGGAGGCCGAGAAGAAGATTGACGCGGACACTTTCATTCAAACACTTGAAACCGCGCTCACGTCCGCATACAAAAAAATGTATGGCGAGGCAAAGTCCGCAATGGTGAAGCTCTATCCGGAGCGCAGCACAATCAGGATCTATTCCTATAAAACCGTTGTCGAGGCTGACGAGCCAGAGGACCCGGACAAAGAAATTTCGCTCAAAGCTGCACGCGAACTGAAAAAGTCCTACAAAGTCGGCGACATCGTTGCCGTTGAAGAGACAACAAAAGATTTTGGGCGAATTGCGGCTCAAACTGCAAAACAGGTTGTCATGCAAAAACTTCGTGAAATGGAGCGTCAAACGGCTCTCAGCGAACTCTCCGAAAAAGAGGACGAACTTTTGACGACCGTTGTCAAGCGAATTGACGGCGACACAGTTTTTGTGCAAATTCCTGGCACAAACACCGAGGGCGCAATGCTGAAAAACGACCAAATTCCTGGCGACAAATTCAACGTTGGCGACCGCGTGAAAGTCTATGTCAAAAAAATCAAAGACAGTTTCAAAGGTCCTCAAATTCAAGTTTCACGAAGCAACATTGGCTTTGTTAGGAAGCTTTTTGAACTTGAAGTGCCGGAAGTTGCCAGCGGCGAAGTGAAAATCAAAAACATTGCTCGTGACCCGGGAAATCGCGCCAAAGTGGCTGTGTTCACTGACAAGCCAAACATCGACGCCATCGGGGCGTGCGTAGGAAATCGTGGCTCGCGCATCAACACAATCATCAACGAACTCAACGGCGAAAAAATCGACTTGGTGGAATATGGTGACGACCCGCTTGAATATATCGCTCGCGCGCTGAACCCGGCAAAAGTGCTTTCTGTTGAGACAAACGAGAGTATGAACATGTCGCAAGTCATTGTTCCGGACGACAAACTTTCACTTGCCATTGGAAAGAGCGGTCAAAATGTTCGCTTGGCGGCAAAACTGACTGGCTGGAAGATTGACGTGAAGCCAGAAAGCTTCATCAAGCCGGCTCAAGTTGAGCACGAAGAGACGGAATATGAACTGACCGAACTTGACGACAACGCCTCGCTTGACCTTTCTGATTTGGAAGAAATTGACGCAAGCAGTGACGACACTGACGGCCTTGAAGAACTGCACGATTTGGACGAGGAATGATCAATGGCAAAAACAGTGGAAAGTGCCACTGGGCACAAAGAGAAACTTCGAATGTGCATTGTTTGCCGAGATCAAAGTGACAAAAAAGAACTTTTGCGCATTGTGAAAAACAAAAATGGCGAAATTTTTGTGGACAAAACCGGAAAAGCAAATGGGCGCGGAGCCTATGTTTGCAAAGAAAAAGAGTGCTATGCCAAACTTTGCAAAACAAAGGCGCTGAACAAAGCCTTCAAATGCAATGTTCCGCAAGAAGTCTATGAAAAAATTGGGGTGGAAATTGAGTGATTTGAAAGGGTTGCTGTCGCTGGCGAGAAAAGCGGGATATGTCGTGATTGGGCTTGAAAATTTGATGAACTATGACAAAAAACTTTTTCTTCTGCTTTGCGACAAATCGGCAGGCAAAAGCACACAAAGAGAAATGAATTTTCTTGCACAAAAGCGAGCGCTTCCATTGATTTTTGTCGAAGGCCTTGAAGAAATTGTCTCAATCGAAAACTGCAAAGCTGTGGGCATACGAAACAAAAATTTCAGCGAAATGATTGAAATAGAAATCGAAAATCAAAATGCTTGACCATTCATGAAAAGAATGTTTAAAAAGAAACCAAAAGGAGTTAAGGTTTGGCACAAGAACAACAAAATTCAATTCAAATTCTTAAAACCATGCAAAAAGAGGACGGCGATTTGCAAGTTCTTTTGTCGGCATTGAAACAGGCGCGCGCTGATGTCGAGGTTTTTTCAAAACTTTTGAGTGAAAGCAAGGCGAAACTTGTTGCAAAGAAGGCTGAAGAAGAAAAAAAAGCGAAGAAAATCAAAGAGCAGGAAGAAAACGCGCAAGAGCCAGAAGAAGCGCCAATCGAAAAGATGGAAGATGTTTTCAAGCCAGAAAAGAAAGAAGAAAAGCCGGCGAAACAACAAATCTTCTCGCAAGGTGCAAGCGGACAAAACAATTTCCGCAAGTTTGACGGACAAACAGACAGATACAATCGCGAAAATCGTCCTCAACGCAATTTTGGGAACGGCGCAAACGGCTTCTCAAGAGATGGGCGAAATGGCGCTCAAGGCGGAATGCAAAATCGCAACTTTGGTCAAAATGGGCAAAATCGTCCGTTTGGAAAGAATGGACCAAATGGAAGACCTTTTGGGCAAAGTGGCCAAGGTGGCCAAAATCGTGGGCCAAATTCGTTTATCTCAAACCGCTCCAACAATTTCCGCTCGTTTGGGCAGCCGACCGAGGACAGTTCTGTTTTGGCAACGCCAGAGCGCAATTTTGGCAACAAAAACAAGCAAAGACGCAATGTTGACGAAAACAAAAAACAAACGACAAAGGCGCGTTCAAGTTTTGGAAAACAAAACAACATTCTTGTCATGGACGAGGACGGCTTTGAAGAAACCACAATGGGCTCGCGCAAGTTGATCAAGATCACCGTGAAAGAGCTCTCCGAAAAAATTGGAAAGCCTGTGACGGAAATTGTGAAGAAACTTATGATGCTTGGCGTAATGGCAACCATCAACAGCTCCATCGATTTTGACACCGCCGAACTTATTTCAAGCGAGTTTGGGGTGACACTTGAACTTAAACTTGACAAAACATATGAAGAAAAACTGATTGACTTCTCGAATGAGGCCGACGACGACAAAGATTTGGTCACAAGACCGCCTGTCGTGACGGTCATGGGTCACGTCGATCACGGCAAGACCTCACTTTTGGACGCTTTCCGCAAGACAAACGTTGTCTCTGGCGAAGCGGGCGGCATCACGCAGAAGATTGGAGCTTATCAAATTTCCTTCAATGGCCAAAAAATCACTTTCATCGACACTCCTGGTCACGCGGCATTCACTGCAATGCGTGCTCGCGGCGCGGAAGTGACTGACATTGCAATTTTGGTCGTTGCGGCCGATGACGGCATCATGCCACAAACAATCGAGGCGATTGACCACATCAAAGCGGCAAAAGTGCCAATGATTGTGGCAATCAACAAAATGGACAAGCCGGAAGCAAATCCGGATCGTGTCAAACAGCAACTCACCGAACACGGAATTTTGCCGGAAGAATGGGGCGGAGATGCAATTTGCGTGCCAATTTCGGCAAAAACGGGAATGGGGCTTGACGAACTGAAAAAGATGATTTTGCTTGTTGCCGAGGTGGCGGAACTTAAAGCAAATCCAAACAAAATGGCAACGGGCACAGTGATTGAAGCAGAGCTTGACAAGGCTCGCGGACCTGTTGCAACAGTGCTTGTTCAAAATGGAACATT
>CANQWP010000074.1 GCA_947627585.1 uncultured Clostridia bacterium | reverse complement strand
CGGCGTGCAAGTGAAAATCATGATTCCTTCAAAGCCGGACTATCGCACAATTTTTTGGGTGACACTGTCTTATCTCAAAGAATTTGCCGAACTTGGCGCACAAATCTTTCTGTATGACGGATTTTTGCACAGCAAAGTGCTGGTGGTGGACGACGACAAGATGTCGGTCGGCACTTGCAATCTTGACCACAGAAGTTTTGCGCTGAATTTCGAGGACACGGTGATTGTCTATTCAAAAAAACACAATGCAGAGTATCGAAAATATTATGAGCAAGACATCGTTCATTGCAAACAAGCTGACGTAGCCTATTTCAAAAGGCAGCGCTGGCTGACAAAATTTGCACAAGCAATTTTCAGGCTTTTCTCACAAATTTTTTAAAAAAAGAGTCAAAATTCGGCTCTTTTTTTCTTTTTGCTCAAAAAACTTTGTGTTTTTAAACAAATTTTATATAATATATGCAAGAGAGGCAACAAATGGACTACAAAGATTTCACTCCGCGCAAAGAGGCATATGACGGCTTTGTGAAGCTTCGCAAAACGGTTTTGGAAAGCATTGATCGCGGAAATTTTGGAGATGTTTTTTCGGATTTGTGCGCAAACGCAATGACGGGCGACTGCGTCGCGCAAGATGTTGTGGCATATTTTTTCAACAAAGGCGTGCCAAATTTTTTGCCGGAGAACTATGACCTTTATATGTCGTGGCAGATTTTGGCGGGCGCAAATGGAAACGAGTTTGCGCTTGAAAAATTGGAATTTTTCTTGAATCCTGCGCTTGACCCAATCGTCGATGACGAAGAAATTTTGACCACGGCCATGGAAAGCAGAATCATTGACAAAGATAACGCGCTGATGGTGATTTCAAACCTCATTTGCGAGGGCATCGTTGACGAACTTAAAATTGACCCCAAAAAGCTCATCAAATTTGCCAACAAGGCCGAGCCATATTCGCCAATAAGGAATCGCGCCTATCTTGACGCGATCCAAAAATCCATTCCAAAAGTTGTCAACTTTTTGATGTCATAAATCTTCGCCCTTCAAGACCTTGAAACCCTCACAAGAAAAACTTTCGGCAAAAACGCTTGAAATGGCGGTGATGATTTGATTGCAAAGCTCAAGCTCTCCGCTTTTGACCGAGAGGAGCATCAGTTTGAGCACAAGCGTGTTTTCAATCGCCACAAGACTGAGAAAAGCCATGTTTTCATCTTCCACACAGACAAATTTGTGTGGATTTTTTTGTCCAAATTTTTCTTCCAACATGCTTTTGCTTGTTCGCAACCTTTGTGCAAGCACGCGCGAGTCAACCTTGCCGTCAAGTTTTTTCAGACACGCTTGCATTTTTGCAAGAAGGACAAAAATCTCACACAAAAGCAAATTGAATTCCTCTTCTTCCAGTCTTACAAACACAAAGCCCTTGTTTTTCAAAGATTTTGAATATGCTTTTGCAATTTGCTCAAAATTTTCGGGCAGAAGTTCGTCATCATAATTTTCCATATGCTTTTTTATGAAATTCAAAAATTTTTTGTGATTTCTTTTTTGTGATTTCTTTTTTGTCATTCCGAGCGAAGTGCAACGAAGCCGAGGAATCTCAATAAGCCAGGGAGCATGTTTAGGAAATTGAATTTGTTTCTGCGTTCTTTCTCCCTGGCCAGCAGAGATTCTTCATTTCGCTTCGCTACATTCAGAATGACAAAAAAAGACAAGCAAACCTAAGAAAAGTACTTGATTTATTGAGATGTTTCGACTCCGCTTCGCTTCGCTCAACATGACAACATTACATGCGAAAGGCGCAAAAATTAAAAAAACACGCAAAAATGCGCGTTTTTTGTCAAATTTGACAATTCTTGTTTTGTTAATTTGTTTGTTATGTTAATTTTATTAATTTGTTTGTTTTAATTAACTTTTTAATTTTAATATTGACTTTTAATTTTTGATTTTTGTGAATTTATTAAATTTAAAATTATTTCTTCAATTAAAAATCAAACGGGCTGGACGACTTCAAAACTTTTTTATTTCTCATCTTGATGTCGTAGTAAACCTTTTCTGTATCAAGGCTCTTTGCGACGCCTGCAGGTTTGATGTTGTCTTTCTTATAGAAGAATGGCGTCTCATATGTTGCCGTTTGTCTCAACTTCATTGGGTCATAGCGGAACAGTTTGACAATGGCAGTGTTTTTTGGGATTTGGCCAAGTTCATATGGGGTGATGAGGGCGCGGGTTGTGCGTTGAATTTGTGTGCTCGTGCTCTTTTGTTTTCCACCGTCATCGGTTTTTCCGCCAACATTTTTGGATTCGGAAGTGTTTTGCTCTTCGTGAATCAATTGCACTTCGCCGCATTGTTTCGAGAAGCTCTCAAGCGTATTGCGGTCGTCCGTTCCCAAAAAGATTTGGGCGTTGCAGTTGCCGATGATTGTTTTTGCGGCGTCTTGGCCATATTTTGTTTCCAACTGGGTGTAGGACTGGACGACCATTTCATACAAGATGTTTCTTCCGCGGGAAACGGTGATCATGCTGTCAAATTTTGGAATTGGTGGCAGGTTGCCGAATTCGTCAAGCAGAAAATATACATGATTTGGAATTTTCTTGTCCGGATATGTTTGCGCTTTGTCGACAAGGCGCTTGTAAAGTTGTGAGATGCACAAAATCGCCAAATTGTGACGCTCTTCGCGGTCGTCCGGAATGACAAGATAGAACGCCGTTGGCTTTGACGTGAAGTCGTCAAAGTTAAGGTCGCTTTGAGAGGTCAAATATGAGATGCCGATGTCGTTCATGAAGGAAATTTTTCCGTTCAACACGCCGATATATGACTTTGTTGTGTTTGGAGCATTGTTGATGACCGCCGAAGTCAAGTTTGGAACAACGGAGGTGGCCTCGTCACGACCTTGCAAAAGATATTTCCTCACAGTCTCAAATGGCGCGTCAGCGTCGGGGTCGCGGAAAGTTGCAATTTTATATAAGTTAAAGAAATTGAACTTTTCTTTTGTCATGCCAAGTTCTGGATTCAAACTGTCTTCCAGCATGGCAAGCGCGCAACCATACAAATAGTCTTGTGCACCTTCTTCCCAAGTCGGGTCAGAAGCATTTTTCGATTTTGGCGCAATGGTGTTGCAAATTTCTTTCAATTCGTTTTGCGCGGTGTCACAATAGACCTGTTCAGCCGATTTGACCGCCACGCGCAAACTTTCTTCGTCAGGATATGCCACGCCTTCAAAGCCAAACCATTCTTGTCCATATTTTGCGCCGTTAATTGTTTGAAAGCCTAAATCTTTCGGATTTGCTCCATTTGAACATTTTTTGATGTTGTTTCGGCAGTTTTTGCCTTTGTGATATAGGTCAAACGCGTGTTCCATCGGGTTCCAGCGCGTTGACGAGAATGGGTCACGAAGGTCAAGCGAAATCACGCGATAGCCCTCATCTTCCAAAACTTTGCTGGTCTGTGTGAAAAGTTCACCTTTTGGGTCGGAGACAACAATGCAAGGCTTTTCGCCCGAGTGCGCCAAAATTCGAAGTGTTGGCGCAAGACAGGTTGTTGTTTTTCCGGAGCCGGTTGTTCCGATGATAAGGCAGTGATATTCGTCCTTCATGCCAATGTGATATTTTCCATTCAAAAGTTGATTTTGAAAGACAATTCCCGTGTGCTTTAATGACGGAAGTTGCGCCCAAGTTGTGGTGATCAAACCGCTTTTTGTTGGGATTTCTTCCGGAGTGAGCCATTTTGCATCATATGCAAGGTCCATCTCAGCGCCGCTGGCGGGTTTTCCTTTTGTATTGGCTTGTGGTTTGTCAGGGGCACGCTTTTTTGTCATAAAAACAAACAAAAGTGCAAGAACCGCTCCTCCAGCCATGCCCACGCCCACATAGTCCCACGCCATGAGTGCCTCAACAAATTCGGCGTCTTTTGTGAAATAGTAAATTGCCGCGCCGGCCGCATAACCCAAAATCACGAAAATGATGAGAGAGATGATCAGTTTCTTTCCAAGTTTCATTGATTTTTCTCCTTTTAATCAATATTTTAATTATAAAAATAAAAAAAATCAAGCAAACAAAACTTGACAAAACTTTGAAAAAGATGTATAATTACAAACGTCAAAAAGTTGCCGAAAAAACTTTTTGGCAAAGATGACAAATTTTATCAAAATTCAAAGCAAAAACCATCAAAAATGCGCAAAAATCGGCCGTTTTTGCAAAAAATTTGCTCTCGTGGTGTAATGGATAACGCCTTCGGCGTTGTCACTTTGTCGGGCTCACTATTGCACATTTCTGTGCAAGTTCGCCCTCCGCGTGATAGCACAATGGCTTAAGAAACTTGAATAATTTGCTCTCGTGGTGTAATGGAT
>CANQWP010000073.1 GCA_947627585.1 uncultured Clostridia bacterium | reverse complement strand
TTTTGGTTTTTGTTCTTTCTCCATTTTTTTGTTTCTCCCTTTTTTTGTTTTTTTCTTGCTTTGCAAAACAAGAAAAGAATAACACACCCCAAGCGCATGTTGGAAGAAGAAAAAATGGCGATTTTGTCGCCAATCCTGAAAAACTGTCGAAAACCCTCGAAAGTGCAAAATAAAGTCGCAAAACTGCGCATTTTCTCATTTTGTCGGGCAAATCGTCAAATCGTCTTGCAAAAAAGAAAATTTTGCAAAAATTTGTTGCGGGGGTCAATCGAAAGCAATTCTCCCCCAATTTCGCACATAAGAAACAAGCTTCTTCTTTCTTTCATTGCAATAGGCTTGAAGCATTTCAAAGACTTTGAAATATTGTTCTTTTTGCGCTGGCGTGAGAGAGTCCAAGAACTCCTTTTCCACTTGTTTGAATTTCAAGGCGTCTTTAAAAACATATTGTTCAGCAAAACAATCAAGGATATTCTCTTCCATTGTCGGGAGAGGTCGGTCAAGCTCTTTTCTGTCATATACAACTTTCCCATATCTTATTCTAGGAATCCATTCGTCGCTTTTAAAATCTTTCATTTCTTTCTCCTTAAGATTTTATGTCATCCTATTTTATAATAATAACATAGTCGATGTCAAGCAAAAATGATGCATCGTCCCATATTTTTTATTCTTTGATTTAAATTATGATTATGAATAATCCTAAACATGTTGAAAAAACTTTGGGCGAAGTAGTTTGCTCAAGAATTGGAAAATTTCTTTATGAAAGAAATTTAACTCAATATAGGCTTGCAAAAATGTGTAACATTCCTTTGCCTACATTGAAAAGTATCATGCAAAGACGCACAAAAGGAATCCAACTGAAAACAATCATTTTGCTTGCACATGGTTTGGGCATGAAGCCAAGCGAATTTATTGACGATGAGGCTTTTCTCGCCGAAAATTTAACTTTGGATTGATTTTAGTCACACATATCTCACATCTTTGAGATAAAGCCCGCAAGGCTCCATTGTGATGCCGGCATATTTGCGCTCGCCAGTGGAGAGTGCTTTTTTGACGCTCTCTTCGGTCAATTTGCCGCGTCCAACGTCCAAAAGTGTTCCAACAATAATGCGCACCATGTTGTAAAGAAAGCCGTTGCCTGTCACATCAAACTTGAAAAGGCGGCCTTGCTTGGAAATTTTGAGGTCAAAAATCTCTCGCTCAAAATTGGTCACCGTCGTGTCCGCACTGCAAAAGCCGCGAAAGTTATGTTTGCCGACAAAAAGTTTTGCCGCTTGCTGCATTTTCTTCAAATCGACTGAAAAAGTATAAAAGCCCACAAGATCCGCTTTGGTCGCCCGTCTTTGTCCTCCCACCTGGACAAGATATTCATATGTTTTTCTCTTCGCCGAAAAGCGAGCATTGAAATTTTTGGACTCTTCTTCCGCTTTCAAAACGCGAATGTCACTCGGAAGAAGGTCGTTGAGAGCAATCTTCAAATTTTTGAGTGGAATTTGATTTTTAATTTCAAAATTCGCCACCTGTCCAAGCGCGTGGACGCCTCGGTCAGTTCTTCCGCTTCCAAAAACTTCGGTTTCTTTTCCTGTCAACGAAAAAAGTGCCCGTTCAAGTTCGCCCTGAACTGTCGGCTTGCCGTCTTGCTTTTGCCAGCCAAAATATTGTGTGCCCTTATATTCCACAGTGATTTTGATGTTTCTCATATTCTTATTTTACAACATTTGCGCTTTTTTTCAAACACATTTTGTGAAATTTAGCGCTCCAAAAATTTGACACGCGTAATATAAAATGATTAAACTAATATAAAATATATTTATATATAAAGGAGCGCACATGAAAAAGGTCGTTGACGGCAACACCGCCACTGCAATGGTGGCTTACAAACTTTCGGAGGTGATTCCAATCTATCCCATCACCCCGTCAAGCCCGATGGCAGAATATTGTGACGGCTGTGTGGCAGAGGGCCGAAAAAACTTTTTTGGAGCCTCTCCAACTTTGATTGAAATGCAAAGCGAAGGCGGCGCGGCTGGAACGTTGCATGGAAGTTTGTGCGCCGGGGCAATGAGCACAACTTTCACGTCAAGTCAAGGCCTTTTGCTTATGATTCCAAATTTATATAAAATTGCCGGCGAGCATTTGCCGGGCGTGTTCCATGTTGCAGCGCGCGCCGTGGCAACGCACGCTCTTTCCATTTTTGGCGACCACAGCGACGTGATGGCCATAAGGCAAACTGGAGCGATTCTTTTGTGCTCAAACTCTGTGCAACAAGCCCACGATTTTGCGCTTGTGGCGCATGTTTTGGCATACAAGACATCTCTGCCGGTCGTGCACTTTTTTGACGGCTTTCGCACTTCGCACGAAATGCAAAAAATTGCCGTGATTGACGACAGCGTCATTGAAAAAATGCTCCCACGAAAAGAAATTGAAGCCTTCAAGAATGCGCGCATGACCTCGCAAAAGCCTTATCAAAAAGGCACGGCGCAAAACCCAGATGTGTTTTTCCAAAATCGCGAGGCGTCAACGCCTGCTTATCAAAATGTTTTTCACGCCTTGACTGAAATTCTGCAAGAGTTCAAGGCTTTGACGGGAAGGGAATATGCCCCTTTCCAACTTTTTGGCGCAAAAAATCCAAAAAATATCATTGTTTGCATGGGCTCAGCCTGCGAATGTTTGGAAGAAGTCGTGGCTGGACTGAAAGACACGGCCGTTTTGTCGGCGCATCTTTTCCGGCCATTTGGATATGAACAATTTGCCAAAATTTTGCCAAAAAGCGTGGAGAAAGTGGTTGTGCTTGACCGCACAAAAGAGTGTGGCGCGCGCGAGCCGCTCTATCTTGATGTTGTGACCGCGCTGAAAAATCGTCCAAACATTCAAATCGTCGGCGGAAGATATGGCTTGGGCGGAAAAGAGTTCACCCCTGCCATGGCGCACGCCGTTCTTGAAAATTTTGCCGAAATGAAAGACGATTTCACTGTGGGCATTGACGACGATGTTTCAAAGTCCTCTCTCCCCGTGAAAGAATTTTCGCCAAAACTTGACGAATTTGAAATGAAAATTTGGGGCTTGGGCTCGGACGGAACAGTCTCGGCAAGCAAAAGCACGATCAAAATTCTTGGCGAGGAACTCGGCTCAAATGTGCAGGGCTATTTTGAATATGACAGCAAAAAGAGCGGAAGTTTGACGCGTTCGCACATGCGCGTGTCAAAAAATCCAATCAAAAGCACCTATCTTGTGCAGAATGCGGACATAATTGAAATCAACAACTTCTCTTTTGTGCATCGATATGACTGCCTTGCCGGCTTGAAAAACGGCGGGACAGTGCTTTTGAACACGATTTTTTCTGCTGATGAAGTGGACAAAGTCTTGCCAGATGTCTACAAGGCCCGCTTGAAAGAAAAACACGCCAAAGTGTTTGTGATCAACGCGCAAAAAATTGCACAAGAAGTTGGGCTTGGCAACAAAATCAACATCATCATGCAAACAGCCCTTTTCAAAGTGTCAAACATCATTCCTTTTGCCGATGCGCAGGTCCAAATTGAAAAATACATCAAAAAGACTTTTGCAAAAAAAGGCAAGGCGACCATCGAAAAGAATCTTTTGGCGTCAAAAAAGGCTGTCGAGAAGATCGAAGAAGTTGATGTGGCAAAACTTTCGCCAAAAAGCATCTCTCTTGCGCAAAAAAATCTTCAAGATGAGTTTTATCAAAAAATCATGCGCCCGATTGAAAATCTTGAGGGCGACCGTTTGCCCGTTTCGGCTTTTGACGCCGCCGGAAAAGTTCCTCTTGGCACGGCCGAATTTGAAAAACGCGGAATTGCCGCACATCTTCCTGTTTGGCTGCCAGCAAACTGCATTCAATGCGGCCAATGTGTGCTCGCCTGTCCTCACAATGCCATAAGGCCAGTGCTTGTGAAAGGTGAAACGCCAGAAGAGTTGGAATTTGCCAAAGCGTTTGGCATGGACGGATATTTCTATCGTCTTCAAGTTTCGCCGGAAGATTGCACTGGCTGCGGAGTGTGCGCAAAGACTTGCCCGGCAATGAAAAAAGCGCTTGAAATGCATGACGCCAGCGAGGTTTTGGAAAAAGAGAAAGCATCTTTTGCGCAAGTGGAAGAGCTCAAACGCGCCGGCAAGACGGAAAAGAACACCCCTTTCTCGACCGACCTTCCAAAAGGCTTGCAATTCAAAGATTGTCTGTTCGCCTTTTCTGGCGCATGCGCCGGCTGCGGAGAAACACCTTACGTTCGCCTTGCCACCACACTTTTTGGCGACCGAATGGTGATTGCAAACGCCACAGGCTGCTCCAGCATATATGGCGGCTCGTTTCCAAGCTGTCCATATCTCAAAGATGAGAATGGACACGG
>CANQWP010000072.1 GCA_947627585.1 uncultured Clostridia bacterium | reverse complement strand
TAGTTGAAGAAAATCAGGCTGTCGCCATCTTGCAAGCGGGCGTCTTTTTGAAGCACAGTTGGCTCAAAATATTCATCATAGACGCCGTTTTCATAACTCTCTTCCACCGCTTTGGCTGCGCTCTTTGCCGATTTGCCGACGCCGTCAACTAGCATTTTGTAGGCATTTTCCACGCGCTCATAGCGCTTTTCCCTGTCCATGGCATAGACGCGGCCGATGATTGTTCCAATTTTTGCGTTTGTGCCAGAAATCTTTTCTTCTGTTTGTTTGATGAACTTCTCCCCGTCGCGAAAGCCCGTGTCACGACCGTCCAAGATGGCGTGAATGTAAATTTTTTTGATATCAAAATTTTTTGCCATGTCCAAAAGGGCAAAAAGATGTGAAAGTTCGCTGTGAACTCCGCCGTCTGACAAAAGACCCATAAGGTGCAGGCTCGATTTGTTTTTTTCGGCATGATGCATGGCTTTGATGAGGGCGGCATTCTCGAAAAACTTTCCATTTTCAATTTCGCTGTCAATCAGTTTCAAGTCTTGCAAAATCACGCGTCCGGCGCCAAGCGTAAGATGCCCAACTTCCGAGTTTCCCATCACGCCTTTCGGCAGGCCGACAGCCTCGCCACTTGCTGCAATCAGGGTGTGAGGATACATTTTTTTAAGTTTGTCCAAATTTGGCGTGCCTTGGCTTTTGATGGCGTTTCCAAATTTTTCGCGCTTTTCGCCAAAGCCGTCCAAAATCACGAGTGTGACCATTTTTTTCTCCTTGCACATATCTTACATTTTTTTGCGAAAAAAAGCAAACGTTTTGAAAAACAAAGCGCCGAAAAATGAAAGATAATTTCGCTTTTCAAACAGCCTATTTTCTCATGTTCATGTGTTCGTCAAAGAGAGTTTCGCTCCCTTTTTGTTCTTGCGGCGGCTCAAAAAAGTTTTCGGGCGCGGAAGGGCTTGAAGAATTTTGCGCAAACTCTTGCTTTTCGCCTTTCTTTGCGCTTTGCTCATTTTCAAAATTTGGCGCGTCGACATTTTGTTCAGTTCGAAATTCTCTCAATTTGCCAAAATCGACAAATTGTGTGTGATTTTGGCTTTGCGCCATATTTTCTTGCGTTGGAGCTTCATGGGGCGATTGAGGAATTTGCTCTCTTGATGCTTCAATGTTGGCATATGCCGGCTGAAAATTGGCTTGATTTTGATAGGCACGTTTTTCTTCTTTTTCAAGCGCTTTGTCGTCCTCTTTTTCTTTTTTCTTTTTTCGTTCCCAAATTTTGAATGTGCCCTTGTTGATGATGACGCGCAAAACAAGATAGACTGCTCCAATGCCAAACAAAACATAGAAAATGCGGGACATGAGCGCCGCTTGAAAGCCAAAAAAGCCGGCGATGTAGTCATATTGCAAAAGGCCAATCAAAAGCCAATTCACGCTTCCGGCGATTGTGAAAAGAAAAGCAATGAAAGTGAACATTTTTTCAAACTCCTTTTGCTTTATTATTTTTAATTTTTGAAATTTTTTGCAATTTAGTTGACTTTTTTTGGAAAAATGAATATAATATAGGGGTTGAACACAAAAAGAAGGTGGTTTTGTCCATTTTTATGTGTTTTTTTTGTCAAGGAGATTTATTATGGAAAAACATTATTTGACGCCAGAAGGAAAGAAACAACTTGAAGAGAAGTTAAATCTCTATAAAACAGTGAAACGTCCAGAAAACGCAAAGCGCATCGGCACGGCGCGTGAATTTGGTGATTTGTCAGAAAATTCTGAATATGACGCAGCAAAAGACGAACAAGCGCAAATTGAAGCCGAAATCGCTGAAATGGAAAGCATTTTGTTGAACGCCGAAGTGATTGACCCGAAAAAAATTAACGGCGACACCGTGTCCGTTGGATGCAAAGTGAAACTTTATGACGAAGAATTTGACGAAGAAGTGGAATATCGCATCACGGGCTCAAGCGAAAGCGACCCAAGAAACGGAATCATCAGCAACGTTTCGCCGGTTGGGAAGGCGCTCATTGGCCACAAGAAAGGCGAAAAGGTCACTGTTCAAACTCCGGGCGGCTCAATTTCTTACAAAATTGTCGGCATTGTCGTTTGATTTTTGTTTTGGCTCGCAATTTTTGCGAGAGAAGTTTTTCTTGGCATTTTGCAAGTGTCCAAGCACAAAAATGTTAGGCAAATTGAAAAATTTTGCAAATTTGTTTTCAATTTGCATGTTTTTGTGATATGATAATTTTAGGTTAGTTTTTGTTATGATGTTTTTATATTCTCTTAAACTTTTGGGTTCAAATTGGGTTAAGGCTCTCAAATTTTTCCTTTTCTATGTGGTGATTTGGGGAATTTGTTTCGCCCTGCTTTTGCCAAGTTTCTTTGAATTTAAAGACCTTTTTGTGACGAACTTCTCAGGCTTTGCAAATTCTTGCTCTGGCCTTTTTGGCGGGGGCCTTGGACAAGGGCTGCATGACGCGATTGGCGTTGGCTATTCAACCATTGTGGATGCTTTCAAACAAAACGTTGGACTTGCCGTCTATGGCCTTTTGGTGATTTTCCTTTTCATGCCGTTTTTGATCAATATCGGCAAATATGCCTTCTGCGAGATGCTCTATTCATACATGACCAGCAAAAACAAACTTGGCTTTTTCAGCGCGCTTGTGCGAGGGCTGCGCAGGTCGGTGACGTTCTCGCTTTGCAAGACGTTCTATTCCATCTTTTTCTTGGGCGCAACGTTTGCAAGCGTATATGGCCTTGGACAAATCACAAACACGCTTTTTGTGGTGCACTTTTTGCCTTGGGTGCTGTTTGCAGTGATGGTGCTTTTGTTTTCACTGCACGAATTGACAATTTTGGGCTGGATGTCTGCATCAATCGTTTTCAACTGCAACGTCTTTTCGGCTTGGCGCAAGGGCTTCAAAGCGGTCAAACGTCATTTTTGGGCGACTTTTGGCACAACGGTGCTGTATTTTGTCCTTTTCTGGGGGCTGACACTGATTTTTGGGATCTATTGCCTTGCTGTGCTTGTTCCGTTTGTGACAATCATGCTGTGCGTTTACAATCTTGTCATGTTTTTCTTCAGCCAGGGCATGCGCTTCTATTATGACGAAAACAACATTCTCACGCCAAAAAAATTGGAAGAGGTTGACAAATTTAACAAAGCTTGCGCTCTTTTGTGAGAATTTTGATTTTTACATACAAGATTTTTGGCTCTTTTTTGCCACAAATCGACTTTTTGTATGTCTTTTGGGCTCAAAAGCCCTGAAATTCGTGAAGTTTTTTCACGCTTGAAATTTGTTAAAGGAGTATTTTTGAAATTATGAACAACAAAGTTAAAATCACGTTCCTTGGCGGGGTCGGGGAAATTGGAAAAAACATGACCGCTTTTGAATGTGGAAACGAAATCATTGTCGTGGACGCCGGGCTGACGTTCCCGGGCGACGACCTTCCTGGAATTGACGTCGTCATTCCTGATTTTTCCTATCTTGTCAACAACAAAGACAAGGTGAAAGCCATCATTTTGACGCACGGCCACGAGGACCACATTGGCGCGCTTCCTTTTGTTTTGGAGCAAATCAATGCGCCGATCTATGGCTCAAAACTGACGCTTGCTCTTGTGGACAACAAAATGCGTGAGCACCCAAAGGTGAAATATAAAGCTGTGACGGTCAAGCCTCGCAATGTGCTGAAAATTGGGCAATTTGCAGTGGAATTTATCAAGGTCTCGCACTCCATTGCCGGCTCTCTTGCCCTTTGCATTTCCACGCCAGCCGGAAACATCATTCACACGGGCGACTTCAAAATTGATTTCGAGCCAATCGATGGCGTAATGACCGACCTTCAGCGCTTTGGCGAACTTGGCAAAAAGGGCGTCAACCTTTTGATGTGTGAAAGCACAAATGTTTGCAGAAAGGGCTATTCCATGAGCGAAAAAAGCGTTGGAAGAGCGCTTGAAGAAATCTTCAAATCCCACCCAACAAATCGAATTTTTGTGGCAACTTTTGCATCAAACATTCATCGCTTGCAACAAATTTTGAATTTGTCCGAAAAATATGGGCGCAAAGTGGCGTTCACTGGGCGCAGCATGATCAACATTGCAGAAACAGGCCTTAAAATTGGCGAAATTCAATTTAATCGCAACAACATTGTGGACATTGACAAAATTGACAAACTTGCGGACAGCGAACTTGTCATTGTCACCACCGGCAGCCAAGGCGAGCCGCTTTCGGCACTCACTCGCATGGCAGCAGGCGAATTCAAGCAAATCAAAATCGGGGAAAATGACCTTATTGTCTTTTCTTCTTCTCCAATTCCGGGAAACGAAAAGAGCGTCTATAACGTCATCAACACGCTTTTCTCAAAAGGGGCCGACGTCATTTATGACGAGCTTTCTGAAGTGCATGCCTCTGGCCACGCTTGTCAAGAAGAAATCAAAACAATCCACGC
>CANQWP010000071.1 GCA_947627585.1 uncultured Clostridia bacterium | reverse complement strand
ACAACAAAAGCTTTTGGAAAACTTCAATGTGGTCATGGACGCCATTGTTCGCGCAAAGCCTGCTGCTGCAAAAGGTCAATACATCAAAAGCGTCACACTTGCTTCCAGCATGGGCCCAGGCGTGAAAGTTTCTTACAACATCTAAACAAAAAGCAGGCGAGAGGCTTCGTGCCGGCTTGCTTTTTGTTGTTAATTTGCGTGATGACGCCAAAATGACGGCAGAACTTTTGAAAAACATTTCAATTTAAAGGTCGAAATTTGAAAATTTTTGACGATTTGAATTGCGAACTTTGTTGAAAAATGCATGTGACAACATCTTTCGACAATAATAGTGTTTTTCTTTCTACATAGAAATTTTGGTCTCACGCAAAATATTTGTAAATTTCGCCACGCTCTTTAAAATCGGTTGACACGAGTGGCGAAACTGAGTTAAAATATATATGTTATAATTCAAAACATCAAGGAGATGCTTATGAAAACAAAATCAAAACATTCATTCTTCTTCAAAGGCGTTGTTTTTGCAATGGCGTTTGCTCTTGCGGTGCTTTGCTTTCCAATGGATGCGCTTTTGACGTTTGCTGAACTCCGTGGAGCAACGCAAGAGGTGGAAAACTATCACATCTTGACCATCGATGGTGACGAAAACACTTTGAAAGATGGCATCACGGCGGGTGGAATATACAAGATCCCAGATGTTTACATTGGCGAAAAGTCAAAAGGCTGGAAGATTGGTGAGGTCACACAAGGCACTTTGAACACTGAAGGCCAGGTTCAACTGACAGCTTCAAATGTCAAAGTCACCTATATGGACGGAGCAATCATCACATCAAGTGACGACAAAAACGAAGTCAAAGATGAAGATGACAACAAGATTCGCGACGCATACACGGGAAATTTCGAAGCAAAGCATCAGGGCGCTTACACCATCACATATTCTTACACTTACACAGAAAATGGCGGCGAAGCCATCACAAACACATATGAGATGGAAGTCATCAGCACTCTTTCAAAAGCCTCAATCAATTTCGACCAGAAAAACATTTCGCTTGTGACATCTTCAGATCGCAACTCTGTGATTGACTTTTCTGTGGACGGCGCAAAGATGTCGGACGGAAAATTCAAAAACATTGACATTGTTCTTCCAAAAGTAATGGATGAAAATGGCAAAGAAATTGAAGAAGGAATCACATTCATTGCAAAAAATTCCGCTCCAACAAGCAGCGACTTCAGCGGTTTGTCAGCACAGCCTGAAAAAGTTGTTGTGATTTCTGCTTATGGCGGAGACGGTGGCGCGAACTATGTCAAAGTCCAAAAAGACCCAGAAAACGGAAAATTCTTCATTGACACAAATGACATGGAATTGAATGCCGAAGATGACGCTGAGAAAAAATCAATTGCTGATGAGCACTATGGCAACGGAACTTATGTAATCAAGTTTGACTATTATGTTCTTTCTGGAAACGAACAGAAAAAAGACTATAAATTTGTCGTTTCAAACACCAAAGCGTTTGATGTTTATGGAACAATTGGCAAAGATGATTCATATTATGAAAACTATGGACTTGCCGTTTCTTTTGAATCAGAATGGACAGACAACGGAGAAACAGGTGTTGAAAAATCCATTCCAAAGCCAATCGGTTTGACAAAAGATAACGCGGAGCCTACAAACGAACAAATTGATGTTTCTTACAGTGTGACTGTGAGATATAAAAAACGCTACAGTGATTCAAAGTGGACCGACATCAAAGACATCAAAAAAGAAGGCACTCAAGAGGCGCTTTATTCATCACAAGCAAGTGGGGACGAAGACCCAGTTCTCAATGCCGACGGGACACTTTTCAATCCGACAAAGTTTAAGCCACTTCAAGACGGATTCTATTCTTTCAAATACACAATCACGGATTTCTATGGCACAACCGCTTCGACTGAACGTGAATATCGCGGAAAGGATGAGGAACTTGGAATTGTTGATGAACAAAAACCAACACCAATCGTTTTTGATGCTTCGGATTTCAAAGAATCAGAATTGCTCGCAAAATATGGTGACATACAGGACGAAGAATATAAATCAAAATCCAACACTGTTCCAAACGGAGTTGTGATCTATGCCATTGGCATGAACGATAACCATTCGAACTATGGCGATGACGATGTTGTTTTGCGCCGCAGAATTACCAATGATGAAAACGTAAAATTGTTCGATATTGATGAATATGATCGCTATAACCTTATTTTCAACTATCGCGCAACGGAAACTGCAGGAGCATATGCAAACCTCATCACAAACAACTTCAACATTCGCAAAGAAACAAGACAATATGACGACACCGACAAAGAAATTAACGATGACGCAAAAATGTTGGCTTGGTTGACCGGAACGGGCGCCTATGCCGATTCAAGCAATGGCGGCTACAGAATTGTCATTGACAATGCAAACGCAGAATATATTTTTGGACTTTTTGAAGAAACTCTCAAAGGCTCTGACACATCTCTTGCAAACGCAACAGCTGCTGAATTCAAAGCCTTCTTGACCAAAGAAAGAACAACAAAAGAAGAAAAAGACGCTTTCCAAGCATACAAAAACAAATTGGTTGAACTTGGCTTTGCTTACATCAATGTTGACAAAACATTCGGCTTTGAAGGTGAAAACGGATACGGCCATGACACTTACGAAATTCAATATTATGTGAAAGATGCAGCAGGAAATGAAAAATCAAAAGATGTCACAATGTCAATCTATGTAAATCATGACGATGCTGCTGCTCCGACCCTCACTTTCAAAACAGACTTGAAAAACGCTTATCTTCCAACTGATGTTGTCACATTTGACGCTCCAACATCGACAGATAACTATGACACCGTGCTTTATGAAAGAACATTCTATCGTTATCTTGACGAAACCGGAAAAGTGCTTGACATTTTTGACGGAGAAACAAAGCAAAACAACGCCGACCTCACAGACCTTTGGCTTGACATGCAAAACAAGACCTACATCGGCGGAATCAAGGCAACTGAAAAATATGAAAAATACCATACTGATGGTGGCAAGGATGGCTATTTGGAAATCACCGATCCAAGCCTTTCAGTTTATGAAATTGACTTGAAAGAAAATACTGACGCAAAAGTTTTGAAAGAGAATATCGGCAAAGCTGTAACCTTGCAAATTGTCACATATGTATATGACGATGCTGGCAATGCAACAATGTATGCTCAATCGGCCGAAATCCAAAACGCAGTTGACACAAAGCAACCAACATTTGCCGGGACTTCTGAGTTGGAAGAAAAGACATATTATCAAGGCGAAGAAATCGATTTGAAAGACATTATGTTTGCTGACGATGCCGTTGAATATATGGAATATGACATCAAAGTTCTTGCTTCTCATGAGAACACGACATCAGAAATCCCGGTTGTTGACAGCTACCAAGAAAGAGAAGGCCTTTTATACACCATCCATCTTGGAAAATTCAATGCAACTTTTGCTGGGACATACAAGGTGATCATCACCGTCAAGGACGGAAATGAAAACGCAATTGTTTATTTCAGATCATATGAAGTGAAACAAAGATTTGCAATTCAGCCTCCAACAATTGACCAAACAACTTTGCCAGAAAATCAAACTGTTGAACTTGAAGGCGATGACAACTATGATCCAAGCAAAGGCATTGAAATTCCGGCTCCAACAATTTCATATGAAATTCCAAAGAGCGTAACTTGGGACGAATATAACAAAACTACCGAAAGCAAAGAAAAATATGATGCAAACACCGAAGACTATCAATATATTGTCTGGGGTGTGAAAGAAAATGGCGTTGCTGACGGATATTCAGTGACACAAGGAAAAGGCGGAAAGTTCACCCCAAAGAAAGTTGAATCTTATGACATCAAATATACTGTCAAAGTCCGAATCTTTGATTTCCGTCAATTTGAGCTTCATGAAGAGACAGAATATGTTGAGGGAGCAGCTCCTCAAACGGCATATTTGACATTCCTTAAAGGTGTAACAAAATCTCTTAATGCAAAGGTTGAATTTTTGGAGAACAACACCATTAAAGTTACTGATTCAGGGGGCGATGGCGATTCATATATTTTAAACATTGATAATGTTGGAATGAAAATCTATAACGAAGGAATTGTTCCAAACACAAAAGGCACTGAAGTGACAGACTATAAACCAACAATGTTTGGAGAAAAAGGCGTTTACGACGCATTCAGTTCACTTCGCAACTATGTTCTTCAGAGCAACACCTATACAATCAATGTTGTTGACACAAAAGCGCCAGAACTTAAAGAATATCCTTATGCAAAAGCAATTTCAAAAGCTGAAATTGAAAAACAAGGAAACAAAATAACAATCTTTGGAATTGAATGTAACCAAGAATCTGGAATCAACGACATCGACGTTTCAAGATCAAGCATAAAGATTTCTTATACACTTGCGAGCGGTTTGCCTTCAGGTGC
>CANQWP010000070.1 GCA_947627585.1 uncultured Clostridia bacterium | reverse complement strand
GTGAGTGTTCCGCCAAGCCAACGCGTGTTGACATAGAACATTCCGCATCTTTCTGCCTCTTCCTTGATTGCTTCTTGAGCCTGTTTCTTTGTGCCAACGAAAAGAACGCTCTTTCCGCTTGCCACAATGTCTCGAACAAATGTATAGGCCTTGTCCACTTGTTCACTTGTAACTTCGAGGTTGATGATGTGAATGTCATTTCGAGCGGTGAAAATGTATTGCTTCATCTTTGGGTTCCACTTTCTTGCCTGATGGCCGAAGTGAACGCCTGCCTCCAAAAGTTGTTTCATTGAAATTACTGACATAAAATTTTCCCTCCTGTTTTTTGTCCTTCCTTGAAAGTTTTTCTTGACTTCGACCCAAGAAACAAGTTCTTTTGCACGCGGACAAATTCTTTCGACTTTAAAATTTTTTCCAATGTCCGCGAGCGTTCAGGCAACAGACGTCAAATGCTTTCAAGTGCTTTTCGTCTTCAATGACTCCGCCATTATATCACAGCAAAAAAGAAAAAGCAAGCGTTTTTGCACAAGAATTCAAAAGTTTTTTTGTGCTATCACAAACTTCGAAGAACTCCCTCTCAAAAAAACGATTGCGCAAAAGCGCCAACGCAGCGCGCTTTTCACACGGCGCAAAAAGCGAAAAACAAGCGTTAAAGCGATGCTTTTGCCCGAATGGGCGAAACGAGCCCACAGCGCAGTCTTTCGCTTTATTTATGATAAGCCTTTCCACTCATGATTGTGAAGGCGCGATAGATTTGCTCCAAAAGCATGATTCGAAAGAGATTGTGTGGAAAGGTCATCTTTGAAAAGGAAATTCGCTCATTTGCAAGCGCACGCACCTCTTCGCTTACGCCATAACTTCCGCCCACAACAAAAGTGATTGTGGAGTTTTCCATGCAAATTGTTTGAAGCTTTTGCGCAAAATTCTCACTTGAAAGTTCTTGCCCGCCAATGTCGCACAAAACGACATATCCCTTCAAATTTTTGACTATTTGCTCGCCTTCTTTTTCAAGAATAAGTGACGGATTTTTCAGCACATTTTGCTCCTTTATTTCAACGACTTCAAGTTTGCAAAACGCACCTAGCCTTTTGATATATTCCTCCGCGCAATCCCGCGAAAATTTTTCTTTTAAATTTCCAACACAGACCAAATTTATGTTCATTTTTTCTCCTTTGTTTGTTTTTCTGCTATTTTTTATTTAAGAAAGCTTAAATCTTTTTTCGTCAGTGAAAATCGAGTCGAAAAATGTTGAAAAATAATTTTTTGTTGCAAATCGTTTTTATTTATTTTAGTGTTTTTTTAATTTCTTCAATATTTTTTTTGATTTGTTTTGTTCGTTTCATTTTTTTATGTTTTTGATTTTTCTGTTATCTCAACAGCCCCCAAATGAATGTCATGATTGTGACGATTGTTCCAAGTGCCAAACTGCCATAAAGCAAGATTTTTGTTTTAAGTTCAATGTCCTTGATTTCTTTGTCTTTGCTTAAAAAGTTCTCACCAATTTTTGTTTTGAAAACTACGTTCTTTTCGCTACTTTTTTGAGCATCGTTTTCAATAAATTTTTTGTCGGCCTGCTTGTTTTTTTCAATGTTTTCACCCACAAAATTGACAAATTGCTTAAAGTCCAAAAAGATCATTTTGTCCTCGGTGTGAAAGAGAGGCTTCTCGGCTTTTTCTCCGCTTTTGATGTCCTCAATTTGTTTGAAAAAACTGTCACGAATGGCAAGATTTGCAAGTTCTTTTTGGCGCTTCCCAAAAGAATATTTGAAGCTTTCTTTTGCCATAAACTTCGTCAGCTCCCAAGCAAAAATGACCAAAAGCCCAAGAAGGAGCACAAAGAAAATTCCTCCAAGCACAAAATTTTGTGTCAAAAATTCGGCAAGAATATTGAAAATTTTTCCTACACCCCAACCATTTTGAGCGCCAAACGATACAATCACGCAAAGAGCATTGTTCATGAAGTGCACAATCATACACGGGAAAATTGAGTTGCACATGACGCACAAATACCCAAGAAAAATTCCAATCAAAGTGGCATAGAAAAACTGCATGATGTTCAAATGCAAAAGGCCAAACAAAACGCCGGACAAAACAATGGCTTTTGTGATTCCAAGGTTTGAATTTCCGTGCAAAAGAAGTCCGCGATGCAACGTCTCTTCACATACTCCCGCAAGCACCGCCGTTGTGAACAAATCCAAAAGCAACCCCCACCAAGTATTTGGTAGGCCGCTATCCGCGCCCGTGACCGGTTTGTAGCCCAAGCCTGTGATGATGTTTTGGAAGAAAGAAGAGACATAAAAATTCAAGAAAAACACAACAATGCCAAGCACAACCGCGCTTGCAAGCACCTTCCAAGATGTTTTTTTGTAAGAACAAAACGCAAAAGCCTCTTTGAAATTTTTTTTGCTCAATGTTTTGAAAATCAAAAGCGGCAAAAGCAAAATGATTCCAACTTGCGTCACAAATGCCATGATAGTGTCGGCATATTCGCCAAGGAACGAAAAAAGTCCAAAACCTGAACATATGCGCACTCCAACAAACACCAAAAGCACGACAAAATATGAAAGATTTGAGTAAAAACTGATTTTTTTTGTCACAATAAACACCCCAAAAAAGCGCCAAAAGTCTTAAGTTCGTCAAATTTCGACAAAAATTTTGTCTCATTACACTTTAAATATACGCCTAAGGAATCAAACTTATAACCAAAAAGATTGCGGCAAGAATGATTCCGCAAAGCATTGTGAGAGGGATTTTTCCAATCATATGTGAAGAGTCTTCAAATGTCGAAATAGACCTCTCTTGCCCTTTTTTGCTGCCCTGCGAATCTTCAACTTGAGGATTTTCAAGTTTTTTCTGCTTGCAAAGATAAAAGCGATACAAAACCCACAAAATGACGCATGTTACGCCCGCCAAAGCGATTGCGCACAAAACTCCCCACCACTTCACATTGAAAACTGTTGTCACATCAGTGATTTCAAAATACTCAAACACAAACGTCAGCAAAATTGTTGTGAAATTGTTGAACATATGAATGAGAATTGTATATAAAATGTTGCCCGTCTTTTCCATGACGATCGAAAGGACGCAACCCAAAATGAAAGGATAGAGAAGTTGCACAATGCTTTGATGCATCAACGCAAACAAAAGTCCGCACAAAAGCACGCTAGTCCACATTCCAAAACTTTTTCTAAGCCCGCCAAAAATCACTCCGCGGAAAATGAGCTCTTCAACAATGGCCGGCACCACGCCCAACACAAGAAGCGCGACAAAAAGCCTGCCGACCGTGTTGATTTTGAATTCCATGCCACTGTTTATGCCCCAAATTGTGAAAAGTTTTCCAAAGCAGCCTTCCATCAACCAAACAAAGCCCAGCACGCAAACAATGCCCGTGAGCATGCAAAGAAGTGCCGTCCAAATGTTCGTTTTTTTGACCGAAAAACCTGTCGCTTTGAAAGAAATCTTTTTGGATTTGTGATATGAAAACCAAATCACCAAAAACGTCACCTGCGTGATCAACAAATAGATCACCGCAAACCACAAATATCGCGAAAACAGCTCTTCCAAGATGTTGCTCCCCTCAGGGAACTTCAGCCCCACTTGCCCGGCGACCGAAACGGAAATCAGACTGAAAACCAAACTCACCACCAAAGGCAAAACAAGCGCCAAAAGATAGACAAGCCCGCTGTCTTTGATTGTGTAGAAATTGCGTTTGCAAAATTGTGACATTTTTTGATTGTCAGTCAATTCTTTGTCTTTTTCAAAATTGTTTTCTTGTGTTTTTTTCATATTTTGAACTATAACACATTTTGAAAAAAAATCCAACAAATTTGTTGGACAAATTCATGCAAAAGTTATATCATTTGTTTATGAAAAGTTTCAAAGATCAAAAAAATGTGAAAAATTTGACTGAGCAAAGCAAAAAATGCGCATGCAAGCCGGGTCAAAACCCAATGCAAGTGGCGCTGGACGAAGCAAAAAAGGCCTTCAAAAAAGGTGAAGTTCCAATTGGCGCAGTGATTGTTCGAGATGGAAAAATCATCTCAAAAGCCCACAATATGCGCGAAAAAAAGCAGAATGCACTCTTGCATGCCGAAATTGTTTGCATCAACAAGGCTTGCAAAAAGCTTCACAGTTGGCGACTTGAAAACTGTGAGATGTTTGTCACGCTTGAGCCCTGCCCAATGTGCGCCGGAGCAATCGTGAACGCAAGACTTTCTCGCGTCACGTTTGCTTGCCAAGAAAAGACTTCAAACGACCACATTCTTGAGACCATTTTGCAGAGCCCTCGTCTGAATCACACATGCCAAAGTGTTTTTGACAACACGTTTGAAACAGAGGCCTCGGAGCTTCTTTCAACTTTTTTTAAGACAAAAAGGAATCAATCATAAATATTCTAGAGAATTTTATAATTTTTGAAAAAATTTGTAACTTTTTGAACAAACGCTTGTATTTTGTTGTCGAATTGTGATATGCTCTTATAAGAAACGATAAATTTTGAGGAGAAGCTATGACCAAAAAGACAGACGATTTTAAAAATCTTGACAAGCGACAAAAAGAATGTCTTGCTTTGATTGAAAGTTTGGGAATATATGAACTGCGTGCCCTTGCA
>CANQWP010000069.1 GCA_947627585.1 uncultured Clostridia bacterium | reverse complement strand
TGTGTCGTCTTCCCATGAAAGCACGCCATTTTCAAAAGTCAAATTCAAAGCCGCTGGCATATAGCCATAAAACACATCGACTTCAGCCTCTGCGCTGTCATCCAAGTGTCCGTTTGCAAGCGCCTTGATTTTCAAATTGAATTGCCCAACGCCAGGAAGTTGATAAGAATTCGTGCTCACAACGGCGGAGATGTCTTCATGTTCAAGCCACTGCCCAGAAATCGAATATTGCTTTGCCACAGTTGGAGTTTTTTCATTTGCATAGAATGTTGAAACGGCGTCCCAAGTCAAAATTCCGTCATCCGTCAAAAGTATGCCATTTGCGTCCACATTAAAGTTTTGCGGTTTTTCAAAAGGGCTTGTCACAACAATCTTCATGCTTGCAAGTGAATTGTTTCTATACATCGCATAAACAAAACTCGATTGTCCCGCCGCAGTTGGCAGCGCTTTGATTTTATGCCCAGTCACTGAAAACAAAGAAGAGTCAGAAAATTTCAAATCAACATTCGCCTTGCCAATTCCTTCAACCGAAAGATAATCGTCCAAATCCACTTCTTGTGTGGAATTTGCAGAAAGTGTAAGTTCGGCTTGAGAAAAACTTGCTTTCGCGTCCTTGAAATTGCAGCACGCACAAAGCACAGTCCCCAAAACAAGTGAAAAAAGCGATAAAATGACAACTTTAAGTTTTTTCATTTGAAACTCCTTTTGTCTTTTGACACAGCGGGCATTATTCTACAAAAATATCATACCACTTTTCGATGTTATTTATCAAATAAAAAACGAAGAAAAAATAAATTTTATTAAATAATATTTTATTTAATAAGAATTTTTGTCCATTTTTTGCATATTTTTTGCGTGGAAAAATAATAAAAAATAATTGAAAAATTCCACATCCCGCGTGTTTACGAATGGAAAAATATTTGGAAAAATTATAAAAAAATAGCAAAAAAATCGATTTTTTATTGAATTTTTTGCTTATTTTTTGAATTTTTGCCTATTTTTTTGAAATTTTATATATTTGCCCATTTTGGATATTTTTTGAATTTTTTGTTGTTGAGCGACGGGATTTCAACGTCATCAAACTCCAACTTGTAAGCTGCAAGTTTTTGGCGAGAAAAGCCAAATTTTTTGTTGTCCGCGTTCTTTCCATACTTGCCGTCACCGACAATTGGGTGTCCAAGATGAGCAAGATGTGCCCTTATTTGATGCGTTTTGCCAGTCAAAAGTTCAACTTCCAAAAGCGAAGTCTCTTTTTTTGCATAAATTGTTTTAATTTTTGTTGAAATTTTCACAGAACCAGCCACTTTTTTATCAAAAATTTGCACAAAAGAATTTTCGGCATTTTTGACAAGATAGGCGTCAAAAGTTTTGTCAACATCAAACTCACCAATCACTTCCGCAAGATAAAATTTGTGAATTTTTCCATTTTTGAACGCTTTTTTCAAGTTTTTTTCGCTTTTTTCGGTCTTTGCATATACCAAAAGCCCTTCTGTGTTTCTGTCCAGCCTGTGTACCGCCACTGCCTTCAGGCTCTCTTCAATCTGTCCAACGCATTCAATCCCAGCGCTTTTATAGACAATCACAGCGTCTTCGCTTTCAAACACTTTTTCATATTTTTTCTCAAGCATATCTTTGCTGAAATAAAACACAACGCTGTCGCCAGCATTTAGAACAATGTTTTCTTTTTGCGCCTTGCCGTTCACTTTCACATCTTTATTGCGCAGCATTTTGTTGCAATCGGCAAATGTAAAGCCAAAATCTTGCAAAAATGTGACAAGTTTTTTCGATTTTTCGACTATCTCTTCTTTTTTAATCATATAAATAGTATATATATTTTTATAAAATTTCGCAAGTAAAAAGGGGTTGTTTATGGAGAGTATTTTGATTGAAGACCGCAAAAAACTGACTTTGATTGGCGCTTTAAAGGTTGTTTCGGCGACAAACACTCAGGCGGTGGTGGAAGTTGCAAACAACAATGTCGTGATTTCGGGCAGCAACATCGAGGTGACAAAACTCAATCTTGACAACAAGGAAGTTTGCTTTTCGGGCAATATTGTCGGCGTGAAATATATGCAAAAGGCAGAGAAAGGCAACTTTATTAAAAGGCTTTTTAAATAATGCTGCATGAAACGCTTTCTCAACCTGCAATTTTTTTCTATCTCGTTTTGGGCGGATTTGCAAGCGGCTTTTTCTTTGATTTGAAAAATATTTTGCTGTCATTTTTCAAAAAAAAGCAGATTTTAAGCCATATTTTAATGTTTTTTTGCGTTTTTCTCACACTTTTATGCCTTTATTTTCTAAATCTAAGGTTCAATTACGGGCAATTTAGAATTTTTTCCATAGTTGGTTTTTTGCTCTCTTTTTCCATTCAGCGCTTTTTAATTTTAAATTTTGTTGCCAATCCTGTGACTGTGTGGTATAATAAAATCAAGGAAAAACGAAATGGAGAAAAACAAACTTAGCATTTTTCAAATTGTTTGTGCGGTTTTGATTGGACTTTTGATTATTGCCGTGATTGTGCAAATTTTTGTCATTGTCGACCTTAAAAACAAGGCCGAAAATCTTGAAAAACAACTTGAAAATCTGCCAGAAGACGACTCAGTAGAAGAGTGCCAACAACTTTGTTATGATATTGTTGTAGATGAAGCCCGAAACAGCGCCACCATTTACAAAGTTTGAAAGGCTTTCGCTTAAAAGCAAATCGGACAGCGCGCTCAGCACAAAAAACGCAACGCCAAAAATGACAATGCCCTTCAAAAGCCCAACAAGTCCACCAAATATGCGGTTTTGAAAACTCAAACCGCATTTTTTTATCAATTTTGATGTGAAAATTCGCAAAATTTTCAAAATAATATAAAGTCCAACAAAAATCACAACAAAAGTGCAAACTTTCAAAACAATCACGCTTGTCGAAGGTGCAAGAATTTTCCCCGCACTTAAGGTCCCGTCAAAAGTCACATCTTGCAAAATTTTTGCTATGAAAAAACTTAAAATCTTCGAATTTGCAATCTGCCCCGCAAGTTCGTCCACTGATGAAAATTCTCCCGCGATTGTTTTGTCAAAAAAGTTGGAAAGCGCCACTGTCAAATTTTCGCCGAAAAGCCCTTCCACCTGTGGAAGAAGCATCTTCGAAAGTTGAAAAGAGATGACAAGAATGCCAAAAGTGCCAACAATCGAAAAGAGCATTCCAATCAGCCCTTTGAAATATCCTTTCAAAAAATAAAACAGACAAATTGCCAAAAGAATATAGTCCATGCATGGATTTTTGCCAAAATTCAATAAAAAAAGCAGAAAATTCTGCTTATTTTAATAATTTTTCCAATTTTTTGCATTTTTGTTTGTCCATTGGCGGCACATCTTTCAAGGCATACTCGATGCCAAGGGATTTGTATTTCTTTTTTGCCATGTCGTGATAAGGCAAAAGTTCAATTTTTTCAATGTTGCTTAGGTTCTTTGCAAACTCTTTGAGTTTCAACACGTTTTCTTCCGTGTCGTTGTAGTTTGGCACAATAACCTGTCTAAGCCACATTTTTTTGCCCATTTTTTGACATTTTTCAAGAAATTTGTTGAATTTATCTATCTTTTGCCCGACAAGTTTCTCATATTTTTTCGCATCAAGTTCTTTCACGTCCAAAATCACAAGATCAGTGTTTTGCAAAAGTTCGTCGGGAGCATTGCCAAAACCAGACGTATCAAGACAGGTGTGAATGCCGTGTTTTTTGCAAAGTTTAAACACTTCGGTCACAAATTTCGCTTGCAAAAGGGGTTCGCCGCCAGAAATCGTCACCCCGCCGCCTTTGAGATAGGTTTTATATCGCAAAATTTTGTCCACAAGTTCTTGCGGAGTCATCTGCGTTTTTATCTGCGCCGCATCCCACATCTCTGGGTTGTGACAATAAAGACATCGCAGCGGACAGCCCTGCAAAAAAACAACATACCTTACGCCAGGGCCATCAACAAGCCCCATGCTTTCAAAACTTGCAATATTCCCAACAACATCCATGTCATCTACTCTCGTGGAAAGTTCTTGCAATAACTTCTTCTTGATGCGCCCTTGAAAGTCTATTGAAATTCACGGCATATCCCGACACGCGAATTGTCAGTGTTGGATATTTCCACGGATTGTTCATGGCATCAATCAAAAGTTCGCGGTTTAACACATTGACGTTGAGATGCTGCGCATTTTGAATGAAATAGCCGTCTAAAATTGCAACAAGGTTGTCTATGCGGCTTTTGTCGTCATGGCCGAGTGCATCTGGGACGATTGAAAATGTGTTTGAAATACCGTCTTGGCAGCAGTCGCAATAAGGAATTTTCGCAACTGAGTTGAGTGATGCAAGCGCGCCCGAACAGTCGCGATTGTGCATAGGATTTGCCCCTGGCGCAAAAGGTTCGCCGTCTTTTCGCCCGTCTGGAGTTGCCCCAGTCTTTTTGCCATACATCACGTTGGATGTGATTGTCAAAAGCGAAAGTGTGTGAATAGCATCTCTATACAATTTGTGTTCTTTTAAGCATTTTATGAAATATTGGACAAGTTCCACGCCGATTTTGTCCGCCCTGTCATCGTCATTGCCGTATTTTGGAAAATCGCCTTCAACTTTGAAATCAA
>CANQWP010000068.1 GCA_947627585.1 uncultured Clostridia bacterium | reverse complement strand
GCCCGTTGTCGTCATAGGGCTCGGGCTTGTTTTGGACAAAATCTTTGAAAAACTCAATGCGCGGCCGCCCAATCAAAAAGTCACAATGCGGACAAATGCCGGTGTCGATGAAAGCCACGCCCACGCCCTGCCCATAAAGGTGCAATTTTTCGCTTGCGAGAATTTTTTTGGAGACATACATCATTGCGCTCGCCATCGAAAGCGAGGAGATGAAGTCCACCACTTCCACATTTGACAGCGAAAAAATCTCTTTTTGGCTGGCGCGGCACAAAAAAGATTGAATGAATTGATATTCACTCAAAATATGTATTTTTCTTGCTTTCAAAACCTCTCTCGTGCGCACAAAATGATGTGTGTGAACAAAGCACGGCACAGCGCGATCGTGCGAAAGAATTTCAATTTGCTTCAAAAGTTTCCAATCAATTTTTTCGACATTCATTTAAAACTCAATTATGTAATTTTTCAAATTTGGCTCAAAAAAACCGCTTTTTTACATTTTTTTGCAAAATCAACGTGAAAACACCTTGCCTTTTTTATTTGAAATTTTCAATAATGTTCATCATGTTTTGATAGGTCGCGTTTGGCAAATAAATTTTCATACGCTCAATCGTGCTCTTGAGCCCCTCAAAATCAAAAGTCCCGTTTTGTTTTTGCGACCGAATTTCTTGCGCGAGACGATTCATAAGCTCGTCATTCGAGCAGCCTTTCAACTCTTCATATGCCTGCGTGATGTTCTTTTGTTTTGCGCCCGACATTTTGGCAAACTTATCCTGCAAATTTGCGTTTTCGCTTTTTGGCATTTCGCTAAGTTTCATCACCAACTCCTTTTGATGTATACAATATATGAAAATCTGCGAAAAAATTTACACTAAAACTCCTCGCGCGCGCATATAAATAAGCATGAATAATTTATTTTTTTCGCGAAAAATAAAGAATGCTGACGAAAACGATTTTTCAAATCGCGCACAGAACTATTATCCCGAAGTTTTAAATGTCCCAGAAAACGCCGCCCCGCAAAACGACGCACCATTTGACATAAACGACCTTTCACAGTTTCAGCAGGACTTTTCATATTTGCAAAACCCCGCAAATCAAGAAAACGGCTCGCAAAATGAAGAAAAAATGCAAAAAAAAGCGGAAATTTTTGAAAATTCCGCTGAAAATTCAAATTTTTCGAATATTTCAAAAGAAAAATTAAATTATTTTGACAAAAATTCGAATTTTTCGTCAAATAAAAACATTTTTTCTGCCCAAAACACCGAACAGAAAAATGAATTTCAAAAAAATGGACAAAAAAATGGAATAAATATTGAAAATATTATGAATTTTTTGAAAAATGGCTCACAAAGTGATTTTCTTTCATCGATGCTTGCCAGCGGAATTTTCAAAAACCAAAATCCCGCCATGGTTGAGACGCTTTCAAAAATGCTTTCACAAAAAAACACCCCCAAGCCACAAAAACACAACTCTTCCCCTGACAACACTTACTTTGAAGAGATGTGAGTTTAATATCTTTTTATGATGATCGATATCAAATCACGTATTATGCAATTTGAAATATCGTCAACATTGTCTTTGTGATAATATTTCATAAAATAGTTGATATTTGTTCTTGACCTCCAAAGGAACTCATTTCTTATATACATTCCCAAACCCATATGCATAAAATTCAAGTTCTCTTCCAAAAGGCTTGTCAAACTTTCAATCATTTCCGTGTTTTGCAAAAGCTTGTTAATAATTTCATCGTGTTTATTCATAATAAAATTATACAAGTAAAGTTTTACTAGTGTCAAGTATTTTTAATAAAAAAATGCTATTACTTTGATATGAAAAAACCAGAATTTAAAGACATTTTGAAAGAATTGCGCAAAGAACGCGGGCTTACTCAACAACAACTTGCAGAGCAATTGAAACTTTCAGTTTCAATAATCAGTAAGTGGGAGAACGGAAAACATCAGCCCACAGTTGACGACTTAAAAATTCTTGTCAATTTTTTCAATGTTTCTGCGGGCTATTTGATTGGTTTGGAAGATTGATGATTTGTTTTTGCAAATCATTTTTATTTTTTTTCAAAATATGATAAAATGATTGTGTAGTTGGAGTTTTTATGTTATCAATCAAAAATCTTAATCTCAAATACACGAAAGAATTTTATGCGCTTGAGGACATCAGCCTTGACGTTGCGGTCGGCGAAAGTGTGGCACTGGTCGGAGAGCTGAACAGCGGCAAAACAACCCTTTTGCGCGTGATTGCAAAACTTGAAGAGCCGGACAGCGGCGAAGTTTACATCAACAAAATCCCACTGAAAAAAATCGATTTCAAAAACGATTTAAGTGTGGGATATGTGCCATATTGCCCTGTTTTTTTGGAAAACAAAACTGTCTATGAAAATTTTCGCTACCTTTTAAGCAAAAAAGGCGTCAAACCAGCCGATGCGGAAAAAATGATAAACAACGCCATCATCGACTTCTCGCTTGAAAAAATACGCGACGAAAAAGTGAAAAACATTCGCAAAGAAGACAAATATGTGCTTTCGCTCATTCGCCTCACCTTCCGCCCGCTTGACCTTTTGTTGGTGGACAACATTTTTGACGAAATTTCGGACGTCTATGTTGACGCGATCCTCAGCATGATCAAAAAATTGAAAGGGCCGGACACAACTTTGATTTTGGCTTGCACCCGCCCGGAGATAGCTGAAAAACTTTGCAAAAGAAAAATCTTTTTCGAACACGGCAAAGTCGTGGAAGAGTGAAAAGTTTTGCTAAACAGTCTCTTGACCTGCCGAGATTTTCTCCACTCACTTTGTTCGGTCGGAATGACATATGGAACGTGCAAATTTTTTAATATCAACTCAAAAAACGGCAAAAATGCCGTTTTTTTTGTTAATTTCATTAAATATAGATTTGAAAGTCTTACTTCTCCGCTTTTTTGATGTGCACTTTCACTTCGTCAGAAATCGGCTCGGAAAGCACCAAAATCTCTTCACCACTTTCTTGATTTTTCTTTGTTTGACCGACAACCATTCGAAAAGTCAAATCGGCTTCTTTGTCGGCAGAAAAGCGAAAGACGCGGTCGCCATATTCTTCATATCCCAAATATCCCGCCTCTTTGCCGAGCCCATTTGTCTTGCTGATGAGATAGGTCAAGTTATACCAATAGTTCTTTTTCGGGAAAACAAGTGTATAGTCGTCACCCAGCTCCTCTCCAAATTTCAGCGAAAGGTCATCTTCGCTGCTCATGATTTGCATGCCGACAAATTTATCTTTCACGCGGTCGTCCTCGTCAAGCACAACTTTGATGGCATAGTCGGTGGATAGCGCGCCAGTGATGTCGCTGATGTGCGCCACAGTCAGTTTTGTTCCGTCACTGCACCCAACAGCCAAAATGCAAAAACAAAGGCAAAGAAACAGCAAAAACGCTCTTTTCGCGCAAAAAAGCGCGCTTTTTGTGATTTTTTGCATCCTTGAGTTCCCATCGCTTGGCATAATTTTCACTTTCGCGCTCTGCTGATTTTGAAAATTTCTTCTAATGAATTCATTTTTTCTGTAAATCGCATATTTCATGCCCTTATTTTGCGCAAAAACAACAAAAAAAACCGAAAAATTCGGCTTTTTTGCATATTATTTTGAATTTTTGTGAAAATTTTTGCTCAATTTTTCAGTTGCAAAATTAATAATTCACTTCAATAAGTCCAAACTTTCCGTCGTTGCGGCGATAGAGCACATTCACCTTGCCGGTTTCAGCATTGAGGAAGATGAAGAAAGTGTGGCCCAAGCGCTCGATGGCATCTTTGGCTTCTTCAAGCATGATTGGCTCAAGATCAAAAGTTTTTTTGCGATAGATGTCCGGCAGTTTGAGTTCTGGCATCTCGTCAAGAAATTCAAAGCCCAAATTCTTTGGAGCTGTGCGCTTTTTTTGAGTCAATTTTTCGCGATTGCGGACAATTTGTTTTTCAAGTTTTGGCAATGCAAGGTCAATGTTGTCATAGTTGTTCTGCCCCAAAACTTCGCTGCGATACAAAAGCCCCTTGTTTGTGATTGTCACTTCCAATTTCTCGTTTTTGCCCTGTTTTGAGCAAACAACGCGCGCCGATGCCGTTTCGCCAAAATATTTGTCCAGTTTGTTAAGTTTGTCGGTCATCACGTCCTTGAAACGCTTTGAAATTTTGAATTTGTTTTCAACAAAAGTTGTTTTCATGTTCTTCTCCTTTTTCGCTGATGCGAATCATTATTTTGATATTCAAATCATATCAAATTTTTGCGAATTTTCCAAATGTTTTGATCAAAAAATAGTGAAACATTCATCTATTTCGTAATTTTGAGCAAAGCCCCTCACATGTCATTTCGAACGCAGAGAGAAATCTCAATAAGCCAGGGGAAAAGTTTAGGCAATGCGCTCTTTCATGTCTCTTGCAAGCGGCGATGTTTCGACTTCACTTCGTTCCGCTCAACATGACAATTCATGACTTTGCCGTAAACGAGAGTTTTGCCCCGTCAAGGCCGACTTCAATCGTGCCGTGGTCGGGCAAAGAGCCAAGCAAAATCTTTTCGGCAATGCGGTCCTCAATTTCTTGCTCCATAAAGCGCTTCAGTGGCCTTGCGCCATACACAAGAT
>CANQWP010000067.1 GCA_947627585.1 uncultured Clostridia bacterium | reverse complement strand
GACGAAATTCGCGCAAAAGTGAAAAAAGATTTTGGCTTCACGGTGTCCGTCGGCGTCTCTTTCTCCAAAATTTTTGCAAAACTTGGAAGTGACATGAAAAAGCCGGACGCGACCACCGAAATTCCATATGAAAAATTCAAGCAAATCACCTATCCTCTTCCCCTCAACTCCATTGTTGGCATTGGCGGCCGGCTGACAAAGAAATTTGAGAAAATGAACGTTTTGACAATCGGCGATTTTGTTGAGCTTGACGAAGCTTTTGTCACAAAAATCATGGGAAAAACTGGAACAGAACTGCATCAAAAACTTCGCGGAACTTTTGACGACAAAGTGAAAAGTTATTATCTTCTCACCCCTCCAAAAAGCGTCGGCAACGGCACAACGACCATCAAAGACATAAAGTCCCGCGAGGACATTCGCGCCGTCGTAGCGTTTTTGAGTGAAAAAGTGGCGCTTCGCCTTTCAAACGGAAATTTTGAGGGCTCTTGCGTTTCTGTTTCGATCAAAACAAATGATTTCAAAAGGTTTCATCACTCGCGCACCATCGCTCCCATTCGCGCAAAAGAGGAAATTGAAAAGGAAGCCATGGGTCTTTTGGACACTTTTTGGGACTATTCTCGTCTTGTGCGCGCAGTGCGCGTGAGAGTCTCTTCGTTGCAGAAAATTGACCACTTTGAACAACTTTCTTTTTTCAACGCCGACACAAGCCGCTTGAACGAGAGCGTGCAAAAAATCAAGAACAAATATGGCAAAGACAAAATTTTTGTCGCCAGCGATACCGTTTCATTCATAAATCGCAAGAACGAAGACGAAGCGCCAAGCGGAGACTTTCATCAAGACGGGTCTTGACAAGGCACAAAAGCGCACAAAAACCACAAATTAATCATAAAAAAGCCGAAAAAACTTCAAACAAAAAAATTTCGACAAATTTGAAATTGCCTATTGACAAGAGCCAATTTTTGAGATATAATTCTCCATAGAAAGAGGAGAAATCATGAAAGATTTTGGCTATTACAAAAACATCATAAATCAAAATTATAATCCAGAGAAAAAGGCTCTCACAAAAGAAAAGTTTTATGAACTTCAAAACGGAATTTTTGGCGGAAACAAAAAAAGTGAAGACGAGCTGTTTGAATTGACATGCTTTTTTGTGTATGATCATCTTGCTCACGCATATTCTGAAGGAATTATACATGGGGATTTTGAGGAGGATCTTCAAATTGCCGCTTTAAAATTGTATCGAATGAAAATTGGTGAAATAAAAACAAGATTCAAAAACAATTATTTTGCTGATATTACAAGAGGAACAAGCTTCAAGGATTTTACGCAAACAATTCTCCAATCCGTTGCGCAGGACTTGTATAAAAATCACAAAGAAACAGAAAATCAACCTATCAATCGTCGACAAAGTGATGTGATCAATCAAATTATACAAAATCCAGAAGATGTTGCTGTGACGAAAATGGACAGAAAACAAATAAGCCGAATTCTTGCACAAAGTGGAAATGGAAAACACTCAGACACGGCAATGAGAAATTCAATTTGGCTTCTTAAGCGAATCATGATGGGATACACAACAAATGAGATTGCATGCGAAGAAGCCGTGACGAGACAAGCTGTCAGCTATGCGATTAAAAAAAGCATCAAAGGCATACATAAAGATCCAGAAAAAATGGAAGAGTTGACAACCATTCTTCGTTAAAAAAAATCGCCAGTTTGGCGGTTTTTTATTTACAAAATTTCGCATCATTCAGCAACTTCGGCCTTGTCCTCAACCACAACACCCTCGTTGATTTTTTTACCGTCAGGCACAGGGTTGTTGTTCTTTTTCTTGCGCTTTCTTGGCCTGTATGCAATCGCCCACAAGCCCGGAGTGAGAAAGACGGAAGAATAAAAGCCCGCCAAAATGCCGACCATGATTGGAAAAGCAAATTCTTGAATGTCCGAAACGCCAATCACAGTGATGAAGAAAATCATAACAAAAGTTGTGATTGTTGTCAGCAAACTTCTCATCATTGTGTCTTTCACGGAGCGATTTGCAACGGTATTGTTGTCAATTTTTGCATTTGTGTTTCTTGCCGTCTTCACATCGTCACGCATGCGGTCAAAGATGATAATGGTGTTGTTGATGGAATATCCAAGAATGGTGATCAGCGCCGCAATGAACGAAACATTGATTTGGATTCGGCAAATAAGCATGACCGACGCTGTCACAAGCACGTCATGGAACAGCGCCAAAATGGCTGCCAGGCCGCTTGTCAGTTCAAAGCGGAAAGCGACATAAATCAAAATCAGCACCATTGCCACAAGAAGAGCAATAAACGACTTCATCATAAGTTCCGCGCTGGCGGTTGCGGTGGTGATGCCGCCGTTTGTCACAAGTCCAGCATTGACAATGTCGTCAAAGTCATCAACTGTCCATTTTTCATTCGGGTCATCTTGGTTTTTCTGTCCAGCAAAGCCAAATTCTTCCAAAAGAGCAAGTCGAATTTGGTCATTGGTCGCTTTGATTTCGTCGTTGTCCTGAGATTTGTCATTTTGATATTTCACAATCACGGCGTCGCCGTCCGTGATGCCAATGTCGTGATCAGTGATTGTTGTTTTTTGAATTGTTGAAACTGAAAGCCCGAATTTTTGCAAAACATCATTCACTTTTGCTTCAATTTTTGAGAGGTCTTTGTCAACATCAAACTTTTGTTCTGAATATTCCCCTGCGCTGTCAACATAGATGGTCATGTCCGATCCGCCCGTGAAATCGATGCCCAAGTTGAAGCCGAGTGTGCAAAGCAGAATTACTCCGACCAAGATGATGAGAATTGGCGCAATCAAAAACCATTTCAAATTTTTAACGAAGTCAAATTTTGTGCTTTGAATGGCATTGTCAATAGAAAATTTTGTCTTTTTTCGATATTTCTTATTCATTTTGCCAGCCCTCCTTCAAGCACAACTTCTTGCGTGCTGGTCTCTTTTTCATGTCTTTCTTGTTTTGGAAGGTGCAATTTCTTGGCTTTCACGCTGTTGAAAGGCAAATACCACTTCACGAAGAATCGCAAAATAACCAAGTTCATGAACATTGAAAGCAAAATGCCAATCAAAAGTGTGATTGCAAAGCCCTGAATTGACGCCGTCCCCAAAATGTAGAGCACAACGGCGGTGATGATTGTTGTGATGTTGCTGTCGAAGATTGGCCAGAACGCGCGTTTGAAGCCGCCCTTGACAGAAAGCGGAATCTTTTTGCCGGAGCGATATTCTTCTCGCACCCTCTCAAAGATGATGACCGTGCCGTCCACCGCCATGCCGATTGAAAGCACAATTCCGGCAAGTCCCGGCAACGTGAGTTGAACAAATGAAATGGCTTGCAAGAAGAAAATCATCAAAATCATATAGATGACAAGAGCGAAAGAGGCAAGAAGGCCAAAGTCTCCATATCTCCACCACAAAATTGCCATGATAAGCAAAAGGCCCACAAATCCGCCAATCAAGCAGAATTTCAGTGCGTCAGCGCCAAGTGTTGCAGAGATGACTGTGCTTTCAACAAGTTCAAGTTCGGCATTGAATGTTCCGCTCATGATTTTCAAAGCATATTCATTTGCGGCGTCATAGTCGTCAAAACTGCCCGAAATGAATGTGCTGCCGCCAACAATTTTGCTTTCGCAAGTCAGTGATTGAAAAAGGTTGTCGGCGTTCACTTCGCCAAGATAAACATAAATCTTTTGGCTGCCGCCATCGCCCGAAACAGTGCCGGTCAAATCGGCAAACTTCTTTGCCCCGTCGCTGTTGAATTTGACTGTGACGCCATATTCATCATTTTGATATGAAACATAAACATCATCGATGTCCGAGCCGGAAATGTCCGTCTTTTCGTCATAGACGTTTTCGGTCAAAGTCATGTAAAGCGGTGTCGGCTCTCCAATAAGCGCAAAAATCGCCTCGCTGTCCGTCACTGACGGAACTTCAATGCGAAGACGTGAGCCACCCTGTCTTTGAATTGTCACTTCGGAATATTCTTGTCCAATCACGTCTTCAAGACGTTGTTTTGTGGCGTCGATTGCTTTTTCAAGGTCTTGATTTTGCTTGCCCTGTGGCAAAGAACAATCATACACAACAGAAATCCCACCTGCCAAATCCAGCCCCAGCGAAATTGAGTTCGCGAAGCCGTTGTAATGCCAAGTGGTGTAAGGAATATCGAAACTTCCGACGGTCAAAACAATTCCAATGATTGTCAAAAAGACAATCGCAACAAAATTTAGAATGGAATTTTTTTTACTTTTGCTTCTAGCCATCATGTCCCCTTCAGTTGTTTTGTCAGTAAAAACTTTATTGATTATAAAACATTACGGGACAAATGTCAATCAAAAACTCAATTTTTTTTCAAATTGACACAAATTATGCCACAAATCGCACCAATCACGCAGCCAAAGATGATGTCGTTCAAGAATGTGCGGTCAAACACAAACGCCCCGTCAAGAATTGAGAACACCAAAAACGCAAAAATTGTGAACAAAAGCCCAATCAAAAGTCCGGAAAGAAGGCCCATTGACTTGTGTTTTTTCATGCCGATGAAAACGCCAAAAAAGATGGAAACGCCCTTGATGACCTGATTGACCGGCGCGATGAT
>CANQWP010000066.1 GCA_947627585.1 uncultured Clostridia bacterium | reverse complement strand
CCGATATAAATTGCAGAAGAAACAGAATTTGATACGACGGAAAATGGGCGGAGCTGATTGCCCTTGCAAACGAAAACAGTGACTATTTGGTCAGCAACGAAGCGTTTTTTGACCTTTTGAAATTTTTGATTGACAATTTGGAAATTTGCGAGGACGAAATCAACGTCTTTGAAGAAGAAAATGGCTATTTTATCAAGGCGCAAAACGAAGATTTGCCGCACGAAAATCTTTCAAAAGAAGGGCTTGTGAGCAGTTTGATTGAACTCTGCCCGAAAAAAATCAACCTGTTTTGCCGCTCGGACGACAACACGGCCGGCTTTTTGTCCAGAATTTTTGAAGAGCGCATCAATGTTTGCTACAACAAAAATCTTGAAAAATTGGACAAATTTTCCGTTTTGAAATGAAAAATAAATTTATAAAGTAATAAAAAAACCGCAAAAAATGGCCTTTTTTGCGATTTTTATTTTGTTTTTTCATTCAAGGACGCTTTTCTTTCTTCCAGCAGTCGGTCAAGAGAGGTGACACTTGAAACCTTGTCAAACAATCCGTTTTTCTTGGCAATATCGATAAGATTCTCCTCTTCGGTTTTTTATGTTTTCATATTCGGGAAAGTTTTGTGCCGCCAAACATATTTTTTTGTTTCCTGACAAGGCGGCAATATGTAAAAAAGTGTTTTCATATTTGTCTTGAATTTTCACAAGCTCAGGAAGTTCAAGCGCTTTCAAACCAACTTTTGTCAAAGATTCTCTCGCGGCTTCATGTAAAAAAGTTTCGCCGTGGACATTTTGAATTTTTGCGATTTCAATATTTTCAAGAGCCTTCAAACAAACTTGTTCAAGCCTTGCATGAGCCGCATCAAACAAAAATGTGTAGCCAAACTCGTCTTGAATTTTTGCAAGACTTGGGAAACGTTCCAAAATCGCACACAGCAAATTTTGTTTGCCTCTGTTTATGAACGCAGAAATCAAATTTTTGTCGGTGATTGAATATGCCTTTTCAACAAACAACGATGGGTCGTCGTTTTTGGCGATATATTCAAGCAGTTTTTCGTCAAAATCGGGCGAATTGATTTGTGCCAAAATTAAATCTGCAAAATTTGTCATTTCAAACCTCACTATATTCTTTATTTTATCACTTGATGCGTTCTTTGTCAATAGGGCGATGCTTTTGACTGAAAAAAGATTTTTTTGCTCAAATGTGTTGACAAACGTGTTAAAATGTGGATATAATATGAATGTATTTTTCAAAGACAAGTAGGGGTTTGCCGCTTGCGCACAGAGAAAGGCTGGTTGGTGAAAAGCCTGGGCAAAGCAAAAACCGAAACCACTTTGAGGCATCACGTGCCGTTTTATTGGTGCAAGGGTGCATGAAAAAAAAGAAATACAAAAATTGAATATTGAGTGGCGCGCAAACGCAATTAAGGTGGAACCGCGGTTTGACAAAAATCGTCCTTAAAAATGAGATTTTTCTTGTTTTTGAGGATTTTTTATGCAAAACAAGAAAAGATGGAGGGAAAATGAAAAATCAAGAAAAAGACGAGAAGTTGCAAGTGGCAAGACATGGGCTGGCGCACATTTTGGCAAAGGCGCTCACCGAGCTCTATCCTGACACAAAACTGACAATTGGGCCGGCCATTGAAGATGGCTTTTATTATGACATCGACACCAGCGAACAGTTGACGCCGGACCATTTTGACGCCATTGAAAAGAAGATGCGCGAGATTTTGAACAAAGGTGAAAATTTTGTGCGTCAAGAGATTTCACGTGCTGAAGCATTGAAACTTTTCAAAAACAATCCATACAAAACGGAAATCATAAACGAGTTGCCAGAAAACGAAGTGGTCACAATATACAAGACGGGCGATGACTTTTTTGACCTTTGCCGCGGGCCGCACGTGGAAAGCAGCAAAAATTTGCAAAACTATGCTTTCAAAATTCATTCCGTCAACGGCGCATATTGGCGCGGAAACGAAAAGAACAAGATGCTTCAACGCGTGTATGTTTGGGCGTTTGCTGACAAAAAACAACTCGCCGAGCACATCAACATGCTGGAAGAAGCCAAAAAACGCGACAACCGAAAACTTGGAAAAGAACTCAAACTTTTTATGATTTCGCCGGAAGGGCCGGGCTTCCCATTCTATTTGCCATATGGAATGACGGTGAGGAATTTGCTGATTGACTATTGGCGCGAAATTCACAAAAAAGCGGGCTATCAAGAGATCATGACACCAATCATGCTTTCTCGTCACCTTTGGGAGACGTCAGGACATTGGGACCATTATAAAGAAAACATGTACACAACAAGAATCGACGACATCGACTTTGCTATCAAGCCAATGAACTGCCCGGGCGGGGTTTTGGTCTACAAAAATTCGCCACATTCATATCGCGACTTGCCGCTCAGGCTGGGCGAACTTGGAATTGTTCACAGACATGAAAAGTCTGGGGAACTTGGCGGGCTTATGCGCGTGCGCTGCTTCACTCAAGACGATGCTCACATCTTTATGACGCCAGAGCAAATCAAAGGCGAAATCAAAAATGTTGTGGCGCTGATTGACAACGTCTACAAAGTTTTTAAATTCCCATATCATGTTGAACTTTCAACGCGTCCAGAAAACAGCATTGGCTCGGACGAAGATTGGGAACTTGCAACAAACTCTTTGAAGGCCGCTTTGGACGAACTTCATCTTGACTATGTCATCAACGAGGGCGATGGCGCATTCTATGGTCCAAAAATTGACTTCCACCTGACTGACGCGATTGGCAGAACATGGCAGTGCGGAACAATTCAACTTGACTTCCAACTTCCGCAGAGATTTGACCTTGAATATACGGGCGAGGACGGAGAAAAACATCGTCCAATCATGATTCACCGCGTTGTGTATGGCTCGCTTGAAAGATTTATGGGCATTTTGATTGAGCATTTTGCCGGCGCTTTTCCGCTTTGGCTGGCACCGGTGCAGGTGAAAGTGCTTTCTCTGACCGAGAGGAACAACGATTATGCAAAAAAGGTGTTCGAGAAGTTGCAGGCGAAAGGGCTGCGCGCGGAACTTGACGACCGAAATGAAAAAGTTGGCTACAAAATTCGCGAGGCCAGCGCAATGAAAATTCCATATCTTGTCATTGTCGGCGACGAAGAGGAAAAGAGCGGAACAATTTCCATGCGCGGACGCGGATTTGAGAACAAGAGCGGGCTTTCGCTTGACGAATTTGTCGCTCGCCTCAAAGACGAAGTGGAAAAGAAAATCATCAAATGAATTTCTTCGGGCGAAGAACAGGTGAGACATTGTGAATTGATAAGTATTTGAGAGTTGACAAGTTGCTAGTTAACAAGTTGCGAGTTGACAAGTTGGGACTTGTCGAGCGGTGAATTGTTCAGTTGCGCCACATTTGTCATTCTGAGCGTAGCGAAGAATCTCGGCTGGTCAGGGAGAAAAAAATAATTGAAAATTGTTTTCCTAAATGAGCCCTTGGCTGATTGAGATCCCTCCACTTCGGTCGGGATGACAGGTTGAGTTATAAAAATGAGCGCCGTCTTCGACGCAAATCAACAAAAAGTGTGCTTTTTTGCGCGATTTTGTGAAAAATTGTTTGCTGATGTGAAATTTTTGTGCTATTATGAGAAGGAGTGACCGAAAATATGGGCTTTGACGAAGTTATATTGCCACTGGGCATCATTTTCTTCTTCTTTTTGATGTTTTTTGCAAACAAGCAGTGAAGAAGAAAAAATAAAATTATTGAGGTGAAAAAATGACAAGTTTAATGTTGGCAGATGCGACAACAAGTGTTTGGAGTTATGTGCTGATTGGGGTGGTGGTGCTTCTTTTGATTGCCATGCCAATCATGATGAATCTTCGCAACAAGCGCGAAACTCAAAAGGTTCAAGAACAGACAAATTCTTTGAAAGTGGGCGACAAAGTGCTCACAACAAGCGGCGTATATGGCACAATCACCGAAGTGAAATTTGACGAAAACAAAAAGACTGTCGTCATTGAAACGGGCGGAAAGACAAAAAGCTATTTGACCGTGGACGCCTTTGCGATTTACACTGTTTTCAAGAGCGAAGCCGAACTTGCGCGTGAACAAGCACAGCGCGAGGCAGAAGAAAAGGCACGCCTTGAAGCCGAAGAAGCAAAAAAGGCCGAAAAGAAATCAAAGGGCAAGGCTGCCCAAGAGCCTGCCGCAGAAGTGAAAACTGTTGAAGTGACGGCCACAGAAACGCCAAAAGCACCAGAAAAGAAAACAAGCAAAACCGAAAAGAAACCGACAAACAAAAAATAAGAAAAAATGAGCCACAAATTCGTGGCTTGTTTTTTTTTGTTCTTTTTCGGGGCCTGTCCGCATAGGGTTATAATAGAAAAATTGTTTTGTTTTGAAGGAGTGTGGGAATAATGAGAGTGAAAGCACTGAAAACTCGAAAAAATAACAAATCCGAAGTCCAAAGCACCGAAGGGGCCAAAGGTGGGCTTTTCTTGGCGCTGGTCAAAGGCGTGATTGCCGGCCTTTGCACCGCTCTTTTGGGAATTTTGATTTTTGCCTTCCTTTTGCGCTTCACATCAATTCCAGATTCAATCATTGCGCCGGTCAATCAGGTCATCAAGGGCGTCTCAATTTTCTTTGGCGTGTTCATCGGCATGAAAAAGCACAAGTCGATGGG
>CANQWP010000065.1 GCA_947627585.1 uncultured Clostridia bacterium | reverse complement strand
AGGCCAGCAATGCAATCCCAAGGCTTCACTTTTGGCAAAATAAAAATTCCTAATTTTCCACAAGCAACCCAAGGGAAACTTACTGCCGTGCTGTATACGCTTCTGACATGGTTGACTTTTTGTTTGAGGGATAAGCTTACTTCGGACATAATCAAAGCATTATTGAAGTCCGTGTTGTTCACATGAATTGGTTTGCCGTTCAAATATGCTCCGGTTTCGTCCGCATAATAAAGTTCTTTCAATGTAGGCAGGAAGATGACTGCCGCACATGTCTGCCCATTTCTCACGCAGGCCACTTGAATTCCCCAAAGCGGAAGACCGTTTGCGAAGTTTATTGTTCCGTCGATTGGGTCGATTGTGAAGCAGTTTTCCGACATTTTCTCTTGATTGTTGAACTCTTCGCTGACTATTTGAAAATTTGGATATTGCTTCTTGATTTTTGCAATCAAAAACTGCTCAATTTCATAATCAAAATTGGTGACCAAATCGCCATTTTCGCCCTTCGCTTTGACCTGAAAGTTTGGAGTGATAAGTTTGGCGGCTTTTTTGACGATTGAAATCAAAAACTTTAAATCTTTTGTCATAACAACTCCAATCAATCTTCAGTATAGCACATTGCCCGGAGATTTCAAAGCAAATTCGAACTGAAAGTCAAAAAGGTCAAACAAACTTGTTTTTGTTGATTTCATACATAATTATGCTGCCGCTGACGCCGGCATTCAAACTTTCAATGCCAGCGCACATTGGAATTTTCACGGACAAAGTGCACAGTGCGCGTATTTCATCGCTCACGCCCTGACCTTCATTGCCGACCACGACGCCCACTTGTCCGCGCGCTTTGAAAGAGAAGATGTTTTGTCCATTCATGTCGCAGCACAAAAGATTCAATTTGTGCGCCTTTGCAAACTCAACAAAGTCCGCGCGTTTCATTTCCACGACATTGCTTGAAAGCACAGCGCCGACCGAACTTCGAATCAGCTTTTCGTTGCTTTTGCGCACACAGTCCACTAAAAACACGATCTCGAAGCCACTCGCTTTGGCGGTGCGGATCAGCGTGCCGACGTTTCCTGGGTCTTGCAGCCCGTCCAGCACAAGAAAGTTGTCTTTTGGCAGCTGCACAAGATGTTGTTGAGAATAAGCAATGCATAACACTTTTTGTGGCGTTTTTGTGCCCGAAAGTTGTTCAATTGTTTTCTCGTCAACGCGGAAAATTGGCAGGTCCTCGGTCAAACTCTGCTCCACGCTTTTTGCCCAAGCGTCGATTTCTTGTTCTTTGATGCTTTTCAAATTGGTCGATTTTTCTTCGTCGCCTTCTTTTGAAGTTTGCAGAGAAAAACCTTTCGGCAAAACATCAAGCCTCTTCCATTCCTCTTCGTCAAGGCTTGTCAAAATGCACTTCGGCAAAATTGAGCGGCTTGCGAGCGCATCTTTTATGATTTTGACATTATCCAAAAAAAGCAAAGACTTGTTTTCTCGTTTTTGCTTTTTCAGTTCGGATATAAAGTTTTTGCTTGCTTTTTCCAAAATTTTCACCTTTATGCTTTCTTTGCAACGGCAACAAGTTCGGCAAATGCTTGTGGCTCGCGAACTGCCATGTCGGCAAGAACTTTGCGGTTGAGGTTTACATTTGCTTTCTTAAGCCCACTGATGAAACGTGAATATGAAATGTCGTTTGCATGGCACCCAGCGTTGATGCGAGTGATCCAAAGCGCGCGGAAGTTTCTTTTCTTGAGCTTTCTTCCAACATATGCATATTGTCCGCTTTTCATCACTTGTTCGCGAGCGGTGCGATAGAGCTTGCTCTTTGCGCCAAAATATCCTTTGGCTTGTTTCAAAATTTTTCTGCGTTTTTTAACTGCGTTTACGCCTCTTTTAATTCTCATTTTGCACTCTCCCTTTCAATTACTTTGCAAGCAAGGTCTTGATGTTTTGGGTGTTTTTCCCGTTGATGTAAGACCCCTTGCGAAGTTTTCTCTTGCGACTTTTGTTTTTGACAGTCAAGAAGTGACCTTTTCCAGGTCTTGCAAACTTAACTTTTCCTGTTGCGGTGAGCGAAAATCTTTTCTTCACGCCGCTGTGTGTTTTTTGTTTAGGCATTTTCCTTTTCTCCTTTTACGCTTTTTTTGGACTGATCACGACAGAAACATTTTTTCCCATGACGGCTGGCTCTTTGTCCACCGTGCCAAATTCGGAAAGTTGTTCCACAAATTTCTTGACATCTTCAACCGCGTTTTTGACATAGGCTTGTTCACGCCCACGCATGCGAAGCGAAACCTTCACTTTGTCGCCATCTTGCAAAATCTTTTGCGCGTTTTTCAATTTGAAATTGACGTGATATTCATCAATGCGCATGGAAAGTTGAATTTCCTTGATTTCGCTGATTTTTTGATTTTTGCGAAGTTCTTTTTCTTTTTTCACCGCGTCAAACTTATATTTTCCATAGTCCATAAGTTTGCAAACAGGTGGATTTGCTTGCGGTGACATCAGCACCAGGTCAAGCCCCTCTTGGTCGGCCTTTTCTTGTGCAGCCACTCTTGAAAGCACGCCAAGTTGCTCGCCGTTTTCGCCGATAAGGCGGACTTCCTTTGCGTAAATTTGGTTGTTGATTTGAAGCTCTTTGAAAATTGTCGTAATCTCCTTTAAAAAAATTCTGCAAAATTGCAGAATTTCCCGATAATCAAATTATTTGTTTGACATGTGAAAAATTAGTTTTCAAATGACAAGGTTTATTCGATTTTTGTGACCACATCAAAACGAAATTCGATGGGTGAGAAGGGAAACTTCTGCTTTCTTACGCGCAATATATTATCACAAATTTCTGCCCTTGTCAACTGTTTTTCACAAATTTCAAAAATTTTTTTAAGAATCACTTGAAAAGTGCATTATTTTGTAAATTCTTCATTTTCGTCTGTTTTGTCTTTTGCGGCAATAATCGCTTTTACGTCAATCTTTGGTGGAAAGTCTGCCGGATTTGTTCTTTTGCAAAGGGACAAACTTTTTTCAATGTCGTGAAAATCCAAATTGCCATAAGGATTTGCAAATGAAGATGGGACGAAGATGGTGAGAGTGTTTGTTGGAGTCAATCTAAACATGTCTGCAACCCACAATTTGTTTTTTGTTACAATCCCCCTTTTGAATTCAATTTCCTCCAGATTTTTGCAAACTTTAAACTTTCCGCCGGAAAGATAATCATAATAAACAGGGCAATTGAAAACAATTTTTTTTGCTTGAAAAATGATTTGATTAACTTGTTTATAAGATTTTAAAGTGTTGAAAAAATTGTTGATACGAAAGTTCCCATCATGAAAAACTTCCAGCACCTTCATTTTTTTGTCAAATTCAAAATACATCGAAAAATCCTCTTTTGCAGTTTGTTTGAGTATATCATAAGCGAAATGAAAAGTCAACAGAAAGAACCTGATTTCAACGCTTAGGATTGCTCAGGTCATGTTTCGAAGACCTTTTGCAAAGTTTGTTTGATTGTTTGGAGACAATTTTTTTGTTTTTCCTTTTTTGGAAAAAAGATCTCAAGAAATCAACAATCGAAAATTCAATCACTTTGCCGGTTGCCAGCACAACTTTTTCGCAATTTTCGACGGCATAGCTTTTCAAAATCGCCTTGCCAAAGATTGTCAGGCCGGCAATGAGCGAACTGACAAGGCACGTCGCAAGAAAATATACACTCGCTTCTTGGATGTGCATTGCAAGCACCAAACTCACTCCACCCGCACCGCTCAAAATTCCGCAAATGTCGCCCACGACGTCGCCACAGAAAGACGAAACCTTTTCGCGATTTTGACAAAGCTTTTTTGCCGTGACAAAACCCTTGCTTTTTGAGCGCTTTTCCAAATTTTCAAGAGATGTGCTTGTGACCGCCACGCCAATCATGTCAAAAACGGATGCAAAAACCATGAAAAAGATGATGACAAAAAGCGAAAGAAAGGCCGGCAACGTTGGAAACAAACTTTGCGACACGACACTGAAAAAAATGGACAGAAAAATTGAGAGCACAAAAGTCCGCACCGCCCAGTTTAAGTTTCGAATTTTCATATCATATTATATTTTTCATCTCAAAAAAATAGGACAAGAAATTTTGCCCTATTTTAAATTTATGTATCAATATTTTGTATGTATTATGCGTCATACTACACCAAATCTTGTGGTAGTATGCAAAATATTTGTTTTGAAGGCTTTATTTTTCGATTTCTTCAATTTCGCCGCGTATCATTTCGCGCAGTTCGCCCAAAAGGTCGGAGAAATTTATGAAAAGCTTTTCACCACTTTCACGCATTGTCACTTCAGCCTGTCCGTTTGCAATGGTTTTTGGGCTGATGAGCACTCGAATTGGCAAGCCCATAAGTTCGCTGTCGGTCAGTTTTACCCCTGCTGATACGTTGCGGTCATCATACAAAACTTCGATGCCCGCCTTTTGCATGTTGCGATAGAGTTCTTCCGCGAGCGCGCTGACATTCTCGTCGTCCATGCGAAGAGGACAAAGATGAACATGCCAAGGCGCTATTGTCATTGGCCAAACAAGCCCCTTGTCGTCGGCTTTTTCTTCAATTATGCTTGCAAGGCTTCGTCCCACGCCAATGCCATAGCACCCCATGATTGGCTCTTTGGCTGTTCCGTCTGGCATTGTAACCTTCATGCCCATGCTGGCTGTGTATTTTGTGCCCAACTGGAAGATGTT
>CANQWP010000064.1 GCA_947627585.1 uncultured Clostridia bacterium | reverse complement strand
AGCAAAATTGACAAATTGTTTAAGAATGTTTCAAACATCAAGTTTGAAGACGAAACAGACGGAAAGTTTTCTACATACAATTTCCAAATGCAAAACAGTGATGGGCAATATTTATATGTTCAGGCGACAAAAATTGGCGGACATATTTTGACCGTGAGTGGAAATGCCGATGCTGATGAAAGCACGATTGAAATCGGGCAAGCCAAAGAGATTGCGTTGAATTTTGCCAAAGAAAACGGCGTGGAAAACGCAAAAATTGTTTGGCATCAAGAACTCGACGGGGAAGCATATTTCAACATCGCGCCAACAGAAAAGGGCATTGTGCTTTATCCAGACCTTGTGAAAGTTAAGGTTGATTTGATGCGCGGTCAGGTGATTGGCTATGACGCAATCAACTATTTCACAAATCACAGAGTGCGAAATCTTTCAAAGCCAAGTGTGGATGTGGAAAGTTTGAAATCAAAAATTGACAAAGGTTTCACTGTCGAAGGTACAAGGATTGTGCTTGCACCACTTGAATACAACAGAGAAGTTGTGTGCGAAGAAATAGAATGCACGCGTGACGGCGCAACATATTACATCTATTTCAACGCAGTTTCTGGCGAAGAAGAAAATGTTTTGAAAGTTGTTGAAACCACAGACGGCGCAAAACTTATGTAAAAAGAAAAACGGAAGATAACTTCCGTTTTTTTAGATTATTCTTGTGGCTGTTCTGCGGCAACCTTTTCATATTCAGCAAGAATCTTTTCTTTCAACATTTCGCGAACTTCTGTCTTGATTGGGTGAACAATGTCTTTGAATTCGCCTTCGGCAGTCTTTCTGCTTGGCATTGAAAGGAAATAACCATCTTTGCCGTTGATCACTTTGATGTCATGAACAACAAGTTCGTCATCGATTGTGATTGAAGCAACTGCTTTGAGTTTGTCGTTGTTGTTGTTAACGATTCTTACTCTAATGTCCGTAATGTTCAAGTTCCTATACCTTCCTTTTTTTAGATTAACCTTGTCGGTCATAATTATTATAGCATAGGCAAACAAAATATCAAAAGATTTTAACAAATTTATCAAAAAATTTTTGAAAAACATATAAATTTAACGGTGATACATATGAAAAAAATTTATTTTTTGGGAATTTGTGGAATTTCTATGTCGGCGCTTGCGATTATGGCAAAAAAAGAAGGCAACCTTGTAAGCGGCTGCGATGATGGGCAGATAAGCGAAGTTTTGAAGGAAGAGAACATCTGCGTTGACAAGAATTTTGACGCGAAAAAGATTTTGGATGCGGATGAGATTGTCTTCTCTTCCGCCATGAGAAAACATGAAAGTTTGATTTTTGCAAAAAAACATCACAAAAAAATTCTTTCGCGCGGGGAATTTTTGGGGAAAATTGCAAGTGGATATGACAAAGTGATTGCTGTGGCGGGCTCGCATGGCAAAACCACAACCACGGCGCTTGTTTTTCAAATTCTTGCAACTGCGGGGAAAAATCCAACCCTTCACCTTGGGGGACTGCGCTGCGAAGACGGCAAAAATTTTTGTTTGGGTGAAAAGGACTTTTTTGTGACGGAAGCGTGTGAATATTGCGACAACTTTTTGTATTTAAGGCCATATATAGGCGTTGTGACAAACGTTGAAAAAGAACATTTGGATTATTTTAAAACCTTTGAAAATCAAAAGAAATCTTTTGAAAAATTTAAACAAAATTCCACTTTTGTGATTGATAATTTCGGCGAAATAAGCGCAAAAAATATCACGCATGACAAAAACGGCGGGCTTGTTTTCACGCTTTATAACAAAGACACAAAAATCATGAAAGTGAATATGCGCATATGCGAAGATGTGAATGTGAAAAACTGCATCTATGCCTATCTTGTGGCGAAAAAACTTGAAATTCCAGACAACATCATCAAACTTGCATTTGAAAGTTTTAAGGGCGTGAAAACGCGCTTTGAAAGGGTGAGTTGCCCCTTTTTTGACACTGTGATTTGCGACTATGCGCATCATCCAACTGAGATAAAAAATGCAGTCAAAAGTGCAAACAAAATTTTTAAAAACAGGCAGATTGTCACAATATTTCAGCCGCACACATATTCACGCACACAAACATTATTCAACGAATTTTATGATGTTTTTTCAAAGGTGCAAACACCCATTTTTTACAAGACATATCCAGCGCGTGAAAATGAGAGTGACGGCATGAGTGCAAAAAAATTCGCTGAAATTATCAAAAAAATCAACAAAAACACGCAATATTTTGATAATTTCGAGTATTTGAAGGATTTTTTAATAAAAAATTTTCCAAAAGACAGCGTTTTGTTGTTTGTTGGGGCGGGAGATCTGCCAAGCATTTTACACAAAAATCAGTTTATATCATAAAATGAAAATATGTTGAAGTTCTATCGGGATGCCCACATTTTTTTTAGATTTTTTGACAGAAAAACGGATGTTGTAAACGTCTTTTTGCACGGCTGGGGATGTGACCACACAAGTTTTCTTTTTTGCCGAAAATATCTCAAACAAAGTGCGCTTTTTGTGGATTTTCCGCCATTTGGAAAGTCAAGCAAGGGCATAAAAGACTGGACAATTTTTACATATGCATCCATGATTATTTCTCTTCTATCAGACCTTAAAATCAAAAAAATCAATTTGATTGGACATTCGTTTGGTGGGCGCGTTGCAATCATTTTGGCGGCACTTTGCAAAGGCGAAGTTGAAAAACTTGTGCTTGTGGACAGCGCTGGATTGAAGCCACGAAGATCGTTTTTCTTTTACATGAAAATTTGGGCATATAAAACCAGAAAAAAACTTGGCCTTGACACATCAAAATATGGAAGTTGTGACTATTTGGCGCTTGGCAGCGACATGAGAAAAATTTTCAGCAATATTGTAAACACTCATCTTGACGAATTTTTGCCGTTTATTGATGCGAAAACGCTTGTTATCTTTGGCGAAAATGACAAGACAACGCCGCTTTATATGGCGCGCAAATTTAAAAGAAAAATTAAAAACAGCACGCTTATTGTTTTGAAATTTGCTGGGCATTTTTGCTATATTGACAGACGCTTGGAGTTTTTGGAACTTCTTAAAAACTTTTTGGAGTGAGTTATGTTTATTTTGTTTTCATTTCTATTCAGCATCATTTTTGTGATTTTAGATTTGATATTTTTCAAGGTGTTTCAACTTGAAAATTACAAGACAGTTTCTTACATAAAAAGGGTGGCAAAATTTCAGTTTGCCTTTGGCACAAAAACGCCACTTAAAGCAACAAAACGCATAAAAAGGCTGTTTTTTTGCGATTTTTTAGTGAAATTTTTGTGTTTTTCATTGATTTTTGCATTTTTAAAGGCTTGGATTTGTGTTTTGCTTGTGACAATTTTGCTTCTAACATCCGACTATTTTGTTTTGATTTCCTTTCTTTTTATGATGCCGATTGAGGGGCTTATCAAACAAAATTACATCAAAAAAGCGCAGAAAAAAATTGCGGCAGTTGATTGCAAAATCATTGCCATAACGGGAAGTTTTGGAAAGACTTCCACAAAAAATATTTTGCATCAAATTTTGAGTGAGCAGTTTCGCGTGTGCGTCAGTCCAAACAGTTTCAACACACCGATGGGCGTTTGCAAAACAGTTTTGGAAAACTTGAAAGAAAATGACGAATTTTTGATTTTGGAGTTTGGTGCGAGAAAGAAAGGGGACATTGAAGAACTTTCAAAACTTTTTGGCGCGGACTATGCAATCATCACTCCGATTGGCGCGTGCCACTTGGAAACATTTAAAAACATCCAAACGATTGAAAACACAAAGTTTGAACTTTGCGAAAATACAAAAAATTTTGTTGTGTTTAATGACGGGGCAAGAAAACTGTATGAAAGATTTAATGGCGAAAAATATCTTGCGGGGGAAAGCGGTTTTTGTTTTGTGAAAGACATCTCTTTTGACAAAGACGGCAGCAAGTTTGATGTTGTTATCGGCGAAAAAAGTTTGAGTTTAAAGTCAGTTTTGCTTTCAAATTTAGACAATGTTGCGGTTGCGATTTGCATGGCGCACCTTTTGGGCGAGAGTTTTGAAAACATCAAACGCGGCGTCTTGGGGCTTAAACCGACACCGCACCGCATGGAACTGATAAGGGGCTTTGCGAATGTGATTGACGACTCTTACAACAGCAATTTTGACGGGTTCTTGAGTGCGCTGAAAGTTTTGTCGCGTTTTTCTGGCAAGAAAATTGTCGTTTCGCCTGGGATTGTGGAACTTGGAAATATGCAATATGAAATCAACTTTAAAATTGCAAAAGAAGTGAAAAAATATGCCGATGTTTTTGTGATTATGAACAAGACAAACAAAATTGCCCTTTCTCGCGGGGCGGAAGGAATGGAAGTTTATTTTGCGTCCACTCGCGAAGAGCAAACAGAGATTTTAAAAAAGATTTTGGGCGCGGGGGATGTTGTGTTGTTTGAAAACGATTTGCCAGATAATTTTGCTTAATAATTTGCAAATAAAATAAAAATGTGTTATGCTTATAGCATGAAACCTATCGTTGCCGTAGTTGGCAGAGCAAATGTTGGAAAATCCACTTTTTTCAACAAAATTTGCGGAAAAAGAATAAGCATTGTGGATGATGTTGCGGGGGTCACTCGCGACAGGCTTTACGCGGACGCAACTTGGAGTGGCCGTGATTTTACCATTGTAGACACGGGCGGCGTGGAA
>CANQWP010000063.1 GCA_947627585.1 uncultured Clostridia bacterium | reverse complement strand
TTGATGACCTCATCAAAATCATTCCAGCGCCCGACTACCCGACCGGCGGCATAATCATGGGCAGAAGCGCCATCAAACACGCCTACAAGACCGGCCGAGGCGGAATTTTGGTGCGTGGCCGTGCCGAAATTGACGAGACCGCTTCCGGCAGACAAAGAATTGTCATCACCGAACTTCCATATGCCGTCAACAAAGCGCGTTTTGTGGCGCAAATTGCTGACATGGTGAAGAACAAAAAACTTGATGGCATCGCCGACCTGCGCGACGAAAGTGACCGTGACGGCCTGCGCGTTGTTGTGGACATCAAAAAAGACGCCAACGCCCAAGTTGTCCTCAATTCTTTATATAAACACACCATGCTTCAACAGTCCAGCGGGCTGATTATGCTTGCCCTCGTGAATGGCGAGCCGCGCGTGCTGAATTTGAAAGAGATGCTCTATTATTATCTTGAACATCAAAAAGAAGTGACGGTGCGCAAGACAAAATTTGACCTCAAAAAAGCGCAAGAGCGCGAGCACATTGTCAAAGGGCTTGTGATTGCGCTTGCGAGCATCGACGAAGTTGTGCAAACAATCAAAAACTCCAAAGACCGCAACGACGCGCTTGCAAACCTGACTGCAAAGTTTGAACTTGACGAAATTCAAGCCAACGCCATTTTGGATATGCGCCTTTCAAAACTGACAAGTTTGGAAGTGGAAAAGCTGAAAGACGAACTTGCCGAGCTTGAAGCGCTCATTCTTGACCTTCAAGACATCTTGGAAAAGCCGGCGCGCGTGCTTCAAATTGTGCGTGACGACCTTGAAAACGTCAAAAATCAATTTGGCGACGCCCGCAAGACCGAAATCTCCATGGACCTTGGCGGAATTGACATGGAAGACTTGATTGCCGAAGAAGACGTCATTGTTTCCATGACGCACCTTGGCTACATCAAGCGCATGAGCACGGACGAATATAAGGCTCAGCACCGCGGAGGCGTTGGCATCACCGCTCACAAGACAAAAGACGAAGATTTTGTGGAAAAAATGTTTGTCACCTCAACTCACGACAACCTTTTGTTCTTCACAAATCTTGGAAAAGTTTACTCGGCAAAGGCCTATGAAATCCCTGAGGCGCAACGCCAAAGCAAAGGACGGGCAATCATCAACCTTTTGCAACTTTCTCTTGGCGAAAAAGTGAACACAATCATTCCAATGAAAGCGGACAGCAAAGGCAATCTTTTGATGGCGACAAAGAACGGGCTCATCAAAAAGACGCCGCTTTCGGAATATGAAAACATTCGAAAAGGCGGAAAAATTGCCATCAAACTGCTTGAAGGTGACGAACTTATTGGCGTTGACATCACAAGCGGCAGAGACGACATTCTCATTGGGTCCTATCTTGGAAAATGCATTCGCTTCAACGAGACCGACGTGCGCGAAGTTGGCCGCGACAGCCAAGGCGTGCGCAGCATGAAACTTTCAAGTGGCGACTATGTTGTGGACATGGCCATTGTGCATGAAGGCGCCGAGATTTTGACCATTTCAGAAAATGGATATGGAAAACTTTCGCCAGTCGAAGAGTTCCGCTTGCAACAGCGTGGCGGAATGGGCATCAAGGCTGGCGCATTCACCGAAAAGACAGGAAATTTGATTGCTCTCAAACAAATTGAAGAGCCTGTTGACCTTCTTGTCATCACCGACGGAGGAATCATCATTCGCACCCCTGTTGATGGCATCAGCAAGTTCTCCCGCGTCAGCCAAGGCGTGAAAATCATGCGCCTGAAGAGCGGAAACAAAATCACCAGCGTTGCACTGACCGAAAAAGAAGAGGAAGAAGAACTTTCGGGCGAGGAAGAAGAATATGCCGCCGCCGAGAATGCAGAAGAGACTTTTGAAGGCGAAAATGAAGCAAGCGAAACCCCAGAAGAACAACTTGATGGAGAAATCGCCGAAGAAAATGAAAATTCAGAGAAAGAAGACTGACAATCTTCTTTCTTTTGTCAAAACAAATCCGCCCGCATAACAACATGCGACAGCCGTCGTTTTGAACACGAATGGAGAAAATGCCAATGAACAAAAAAATTCTTCAAGATGAAAAAGCATATTTGAGCACAGTTTTTGAGCAAATTGACAAATTGATAAGCGAAAACACAAAAAAAATCGCATCAAACAAAAAAGAAATTCAAAAGCTGAAAGCGTTTTTCTCTGACCAATATTATGACATCGACAAAGAGGAAATGGCCCATCTCAATCTTCAAATTGAAGATTTGGAAACTCAAAATGTTGCGCTTGAAAAATCGGTCGAAAGGCTGAAAAAACAAAAGAAAACCCCATATTTTGGCCGCTTTGACTTTCAAGAAAAAAGTGAAAGCGCGCCAAACAGATTTTATATCGGCATTGGCGCCGTCCAAGCCGAAGGTCAAGCCAATTTGGTCTATGACTGGCGCGCCGACATCTGCTCGCTCTATTATGACGACAAATTTGGCAAAGTTTCCTACACCTGCCCTGACGGCGAAGTGAAAGGCGACCTTTCGCTCAAGCGCCAATACAAAATTAAGGACGGTGCACTTTCTTATTATATCGACAGCAATCTTGTGATTGATGACGACATCTTGATGGAACAACTTTCTCAAAACGCGACCGCAAAAATGCACGACATTGTGTCCACCATTCAAAAAGAACAAAATGTGCTCATTCGCGCGGACGATTTTGAAAACACCATCGTTCAAGGTGTGGCGGGCTCGGGCAAAACTTCAATCGCGATGCATCGCGTTTCCTATCTTTTATATAAATATCGTGGCTCGCTGAAATCGGAAGACATCTTGATTTTGTCCCCAAGCGAACTGTTTTCAAACTATCTCAGCGATGTCCTGCCGTCGCTTGGCGAAGACAAAGCCTTCACAACGACATTTGCCGAACTTGCTCACAGGCTGCTTGGAATGGAATTTGAAACACGCGAAAACATGCTTGAACACGTGATTGAAAAGCAAAAACAGGAGGACTTTGAGAACATTGCCATCAAATCAAGTTTTGAGTTTTTGGCCGACCTGCAAAAATTTTTGACGCAAGAGCTTTGCAATCTTTTTGTCGCAAAAACAATTTCTTTTGGAAACGCCGTGCTGACAAAAGACGAAATTGAAGAAATTTTCTTCAACCGAATGAAAAACTTGTCCGTCTATAAGCGCATCGACGTCTTGGCGGAAATCTTGGTCGACAAATTCAAAGTTTCCGACTTTTTGCGCCCTGACGTTTTGAAACGCGCGAAGTCAATTCTGTATCGAAAATTTGTGACGACCGACCTTTTGAAAATTTACAATCTTTTTCTTGGAAGTGTGGACCTTGCCGAAGTGAAAGAAATTGGCGCATATGACATCGCCCCGATGCTCCTGATCAAAGAGAGCCTTTTTGGGCTGAAACACAACTTCACGGCAAAATATGTCATCGTGGACGAGATGCAAGACTACACCCCTTGCCACTTCGCGCTGTTTGACAAACTTTGGGACTGCCCGAAACTTTATCTTGGCGACATCTTCCAAAGCATAGACCGCACGCTGCCAACAGAATATCTTTCGCACCTTTCAAAACTTTGCAAAGCCAAAGTGCGCTTTTTGAACCGCTCATATCGAAGCACAAAACAAATTTCACTTTTCTCTCAAAAAATTTTGGGAAAGAAAATCGCCAACAATGTCAATCGAAATGGCGAAGAAGTGGAATTTGTCAAGACGCGCAACATGTCAAAAGCGCTTGAGCGCATTGTGGCAGAACGAGAAAAATCTCATCGCGGACAAAGCATTGCCATAATCTGCAAAACAAAGAAACAAATTTCAGCGCTTCAAAAAGAAAGTGCCATTTTGAAAAAATTCAAGCAACTTGAAAAGTCCACCCCGACCACAAAGAAAATCATCACAACCCCGGCGCAAGCAAAGGGCGTGGAGTTTGACTGCGTGATTGTGCCTTTTGCCAACGAGGAAGTTTTCTCAAATGAACTTGACCGAAATCTTCTTTATGTCGCCTCGACCCGCGCCCTCCACAAACTTTTCTTCGTTTCGGACAAGCCGGCAAGCCACTTTTTGAAAAAGTCAAAATGAAATTTCATCAAAAAGCCTGTCCGCATGAATATACAAAATTCGCATAAAAATTTGAAAAGAAAATTTTGTTGTGTGGAAAACTTTTGAGAAGAAATTTCAAACGACAAATTTCGATTTAAATGTCATTTTCAAAAACACGGCAATTTTCGCGTTTTTTGAATTTTAAAAATAAATCAAGCCGAAAATTTATCCACAAAAATGTGGAAATGTGGATAACTCGTGTGAAAAAGTGCCAAAATCGGCTCAAAAACCATTTTTGAATATTCATAAATTTGCATGAATATTTATAAATTTGTGGATAAGTGGAAAATGAATGTGGACTTCTTTATGTCAATTTATGCTTGACATGAAAGCGGAATTTGTTATAAAATGAATGATAATATCAAATTTTGAAGGAACAAATCATGGAGCAAAACAACCTCATCACCCCGCGAAAATTGAAAGGCTTTTGGGAACTTATGCCAAAAGAGCAGATTCTTTTTTCGTCGCTCTTGGAAAAAATTGAAAAAGTGTTTCAAAACAACTGTTTTGTGCCGCTTGACACGCCCGTTTTGGAATATTCCGATGCTCTTCTTGCAAAAAGTGGCGGAGAAACAGACAAACAAGTTTTTCGCTTTGAAAAAGGCGATGCCGACATGTGCATGCGCTATGACCTCACCGTGCCACTCGCGCGCTTTGTGGCAATGCACAAAAACGAACTAAATTTTCCTTTCAAAAGATATCAAATTGGAAAGGTTTATCGTGGAGAAAGGCCGCAAAAAGGCCGTTTTCGCGAATTTTATCAATG
>CANQWP010000062.1 GCA_947627585.1 uncultured Clostridia bacterium | reverse complement strand
TGGTGGACTGCCGGGGGCTCGAACCCCGGACACCTCGATTAAGAGTCGAGTGCTCTACCAACTGAGCTAGCAGTCCAAATTTGTTATTAAGTTGTTTTTTGACCCTTCGATTAAGAGTCGAGTGCTCTACCAACTGAGCTAGCAGTCCATGATTGAATGCTTTGTTTTTTGTTGTTTAAACAACGCTGTTTTTAACAAAATCGCGTTTTTCAAATTTTTTACGGCAAAAAACTATGTGTATTATACAACACATTTCTTGCAAAGTCAATCATTTTTTCAAGATTTTTTAATCTTCTTGGTCGTCAAGAATTTCAATTGTGCCATGCAAGTTTTCAAAGTCGCGAATTTGGCGCTTGATTGCCATTTCAATTTCACGATTTTTGCTTCTTCCATTATATTCAGCCATTGATTCGACTTTTTGAAGAAGTTTTTTTGCGATTCTTAGTGTAAAACGAGGCAAATTGCTCATTTTCGCCCTCCTTTACGCAAATTTTACAAAAAACTGCAACAAATTTCATGAAAGTGCCGTCACCATTTCGTCATTAAGCATCAAAATTCGACACAAAAAAAGCAAAGTTTGGCTTGTGTCAAATTTTGAAGGAAAAATGTATAACATAATATGAAAAATTTTAAAGTGATTTCGCGCGAAAACCTGCTTTGGAATTTGCAACAGTTTTCAAACAAAAAAATTTATGCCATGGTCAAAGCGAACGCATATGGCCACGGCATAAAGGAGATTGTTGAGCAAATTGAGCCGTTTGTTGAGGGCTTTGGCGTTGTGAACGTTGACGAAGGACGGCAGGTGCGAAAATTGACCAAAAAGCCCGTTTTGATTTGTAGCAAAACTCGTGATTTTCGAGCTTGCAAAAAGTTTGACCTTGACGTTATGGTGGAAGACGAAGAGGACTTGCGTCTTGCTTTGAAAACCGGGTTGAAAGAAAGCTTGAACTTGAAAATAAATTGCGGAATGAATCGTTTTGGAGCAAAAAGCGAACTTGCTTTGAGGCAAATCAATCAAATTTTGGAAGAAAACAACATCAAGCTCAAAACAATTTACACACATTTTCCGCGCACTGAAAGCAAGAAAGAAACTAAAAAAAACTATCAAAAATTTCTTGAACTCAGGTCACAAATCTCTCAAAGCCCGCCAATTTGTTTTGGCGGGAGCGGGATTTTTGGCTATGATTTTGATTTTGACATTTTGAGGCTTGGCATTGGGCTGTATGGCTATGGCGACAAAAGTTTGCGGCCGGTGATGGAAGTTCGGTCGCACGTTTGCAAAGTTTTTTTTGCAAAAAAGGGCGAATTTGTGGGCTATGGCAAAAAATATCGCGTAAAAAATGATGGCTTTTTTGCCGTTGTGCCGATTGGATATGGCGATGGCTTGAGGCGGAATTTGAGTGGCGATTTTTGCGTCGGAATTGGCGGGAAGAAATTTTGTGCTGTTGGAAACATTTGCATGGACGCTTTTTTTGTGAAAGTTGACGAAAGTGTCAAAGTCGGCGATGAAGTCAATGTCATGACAAACGCTCAAATTTTGGCAAAAAAATGTGGGACAATTTCATATGAAATTTTGACGGGATTTTCAAATTTGCGCGGAAAAACAATTGTGGAGTGACCAATTTTGTGATATAATAATTTCATGAGAGTTGATGCGGGAAAATATAAGGGGCGAAAATTCATTGAGAACAAATATGAACACATTCGTCCCACAACCGACAAAGTTCGGCAGGCGCTTTTTGTGAAGTTGCAGTTTTTTTTGCCGGGGAAAAGTGTGCTTGACCTTTTTTGCGGCACGGGCGCAATTGGAATTGAGGCGCTCAGCCGCGGTGCAGGCAAAGTGACCATGGTGGACAAAGACCCAAGAAGCGTCGCAATGACCAAACAAAACTTGAAAAACATGAAAATTGAGCAAAAAGTGAACAAATGCGACGCACTTGTGTTTTTGGAGGGCGTGCGCGAAAAGTTTGATTTGATTGTGCTTGACCCGCCATATAAAAGTGGCCTTTATGACAAAGTCTTGGCAAAGATTTTTGAACGAGATTTGTTGAACGATGACGGAATTATTGTTTGCGAGCATGCCACAGGCGATGAAATTGAAAACAATGATTTTGAAGTGTTTGACAACAAAAAATATGGAAACATAACTTTGACATATTTGCGAAAAAGACAAAATTAGGCGCTTTTTTGCGTCTTTTTTGAAAATAATTTATAAAATTTCAAGTTTTACGCTTGAAATTTTTTATTATTTTTACAAAGCACAAACAATTCTTTTAAACTTTTTCTCTTTTTCACATTGATTTTTCTTTAAACATATATTTTTCATATATCGAAGGAGAAAAATTATATGTGTGGAATTTGTGCCTCGATTGGCCAAAATAATGAAATTCAAACGGTCCTTTTGGGGCTCAAAAAACTTGAATATCGTGGATATGACAGCAGTGGCGTGGCATACATAAAGAAAAATCCAAAAAAACGCACAAAAAACGCCTTTTTTGGCGAAATTAATGTGTGCAAAAGCGTGGGGGAAATCAAAAATCTTGAGAAAAAAATTGGGAAAACAAGTGCAGAAATTGTGATTGGACATACGCGCTGGGCCACTCATGGCGTCGTGAGCGAAGAGAACGCACACCCGCACGTTTCTCGTTCGGGCGAGTTTGCAATTGTGCACAACGGAATTATTGAAAACTTTGAACAGCTGAAAAAAGATTTTGATTTTCCGCTCTATTCCCAAACGGACACAGAAGTTTTGGCAAATTTGATTGAAAAGCAAAGTGGGGACACTCTTGAAAGATTGCAAAAAGCTTGCAATTTGGCGCGTGGCAGTTTTGCCGTTGCGCTTCTTCACAGAGGTGAAAACAAGATTTTTCTTGCAAAGCGTTCAAGTCCTCTCATGGTGGCTTTTGGCGAAGATGGCGCGATGGCGGCAAGTGACATTTCTGTGCTTGCGGGCAAATTTGAAAGCTGCTATGTCCTTGAAGATAATGAGTTTGCAATCATGACCGAAAAAGCGGTTGAAATTTTTGATAAAAATCTCGAAAAAGCGCAAAAAAAGCCGGTTTTTATCAATGATTTTGATTTTTTTGAAGAAAATTTGCAAGAAAAAACATATATGCTCAAAGAAATCAAGGAGCAGCCGATTGTTTTTAGAAAAACCTATTTGAAATATTTTTCAGAAAGACAAAACTTTGATTGGGAAAGCGTCAAAAAGTTCAAATCTTTTCATTTTGTCGCGTGCGGAACGGCCTATCACAGTTGCCTTTTTGGGGCAAAGTTTTTGAAAGAGTTTGCGCGCAAAGAAGCGCAAGTCACAATTGCCAGCGAATTTAGATATGACAGTCACATCTTTTCAAAAAACTGCCTTTATGTTTTTGTCAGCCAAAGTGGCGAAACGGCGGACACAATTGCCTGCGCAAAACTTGTCAAAGACAAAAATCTTTCTGTGATGTGCGTGACAAACGTGCCATATTGCTCGCTCAACAAACTAGCCGACTTTGTTTTGCCGACTTTTGCTGGGAAAGAGATCGCCGTGGCGTCAACAAAGGCTTACACGGCTCAGGTGTTTACACTTTTGATTTTTGCGCTTAAACTTGCCGGGATTGACAAACAAGAAGAACTGAAAAAATTTGTGCTGAATTATCAAATTTTTGACAATTTTTGCGGTTTTTTTGACGAAATTGCAAAATTTAGAAAGATTTTTTTCATTGGAAGGCAACAAGATTATGTCACAGCTCTTGAAGGCGCTTTGAAACTGAAAGAAATTGCATATTTAAGTTGCATAGGCATCGCGGCAGGGGAACTTAAACACGGCACGCTTGCACTTGTTGACGACGAAACGCTTGTTGTGGCGATTTCCACGCAAAAGGCGTTGAAAGAAAAAATGGAGAACAATATTTTGGAAGTTAAAGCGCGCGGAGGGAAAATTTTGCTCGTCTCTCAGTTCCAGCATGATGTGGAAAGCGAATATTTCATCAAACTTGACGATTTTGAAGAGTTTTTGATGCCGATCGTTTCGGTTGTTCCGCTTCAACAACTTGCGCTTGCCGTTTGTGAAAAACTTGGACACAACCCCGACAAACCAAGAAATTTGGCAAAATCGGTAACGGTAGAGTGAAAACTGCGCTTGGGGCTCGTTTTCTTGCAAGCAAGAAAAGCATCGCATTGACGCTTGTTTTCACTCTTTTGCGCCGTATGCAAGTCGCACTTCGTTGGCGACTTGGCGCAATCGTTTTTTGCGGGTGAGTGCCTCGAAGAAAAAATGAGGAATCTTACAAAATGTTCCCTAAAAGTGACAAGCGCTTTCGGGGACCCGATGATCTGTTTGCATGTTTGCGCAGCCCGTTTCCCTTAACGACTTTTCGTGACGAAGAGCTTTTGCGCAATCGTTTTTTTGCGGGTGAGTGCCTCGAAGAAAAAATGAGGAATTTTAAAATAAATTAAAACTTTCAAAAAGTTGAAAATTTTGGTGGCCTGAGATATAAAGTCCTCCATCTTAAATAACGACAAAAAAATTCCAAGAAGTTTTTGAGTATTTTTCAAGTGCTTGCATAAAATAGGTCTTGTAAGGAGTTTTTATGTGGGAACTTGCAATCTCTGTCAGCGCGCAAAATTTGGAAGTGGCAAAGTTTATTTATCAAACCCTCAAAGCCAAGACCGCAAATTTGGGGAGCGTTGTGACGTGCTATGAAGAATTTGAAAACTTCTTCATTCTTTTTGGGTGTCCAATCGAAAATCAGGCTCAGGCCTCAAGCGAAATTGAGAAGTGCATCATCAAAGTGATTTGCAATTTTTATAAAGAAAAATATTTGACCGAGAACTTGTGCTTGCCGACACATGAAAACATCAGCTTGACCGCGTTCAAAAAGGCGCTCATCAATTTTGATAAAGAAACCGATTTCTACATCATCAGCAAAAATTTGGAACTCAACAAAAACTTATATCTCGATGCGTTTTATTCTTTCAAACTCAAATCTCTTCGCGACAAAT
>CANQWP010000061.1 GCA_947627585.1 uncultured Clostridia bacterium | reverse complement strand
ATGCCTATTATACTCCACCACCCTCACCTTTGTCAACACTTTTTCAAAAATTTTTTAACTTTTTTCATCTTTTTTTGCAAATTTTTCGCTTTTTCTTCCTCAACGAGCCCGGGTGTTTTCTTTAATTCAGCAATCTGCAATCGACCAAAAGGCTTGCTTTTTGTGTTTTTTTTGTCAATCTTCACGAAATTAGAGTTACTATGTATCTTTGGGGAAAAGTCCCCAAAGATGCTCTCTCTCATTTTGTCTCAGTTTGTGGCGAGTTTTCTTGTTGTTGGTCAGGGCTTTGCGTATCGTTGCGTTTGTTCACTTTTTTCGAAACCTCAATAAGTTTTTCAATCGCGCCCGAAACTTGATCTGCGTCAAATTTTATGCTTTCTTTTTGGCAAAAATCTTTCGCCCATTGCAAAACGGCATTCTTTTTTTCTTCGCCTGTGCTGCCAACAAGCTCTTCCGCTTTTATGACAAAATCACACAGTGCGCTTTTCAGAAGATTCCAATTGCGATCCTTGATCACTTTCACAAGTGCCGTCACAAAACCAATAATGGGAATCAGGAGAGAGATGCACAGTGTCACAATCTCAGAAATTTCTTTTATTTGCATTTCGCTCTCCTTGTTTTGTTGTCCCCCCTAAAACATCTTATGAAAAACTGTTCTTTTATGCAATTTAATTGCAAAATTTTTAAGCTAAGAAAAAAAGACAAGCTTTCGCTTGCCCTTAAATTACACAAATTTCAATGCTGACCGTGAACGTGACAGGCTGCCAGCCATTTTCGCTATTTTGCTGAATTCCAAACTCAACAACAAGTGTTTGATTGCAGTCAATGTTGGTGATCTTAACGAAATAGTCCTCACTCCCAAGATCGGTCTCCATACTGTCTTTTATGGTTTTCACATTCAAAATGGTCAAATTTTTGACTTGTTGCGCCGCATCCTTTTTCAAAGTGAAATCGACAAACAAAAGTGAATTGGGCTCTACGTAAAGTTTCCCGTTTTCGTATAGGCAATTTGTATCAAGTTCCAAATATTTAGAAAAATCGTCTTTTGTCGGCTCGGTTGGAGTTTTTCCTCCAGGATCTTTGTCGGGATCTTCTTCCTTATCGCCAGTTTCCGGATCAGTTTTTTGTTGATCGCCAGATTCAGAATCTTTTTTGTCATCCTTTTGTTGATCGTCAGGCTGTGTTTCAGGTTTTGATTCTTCTTTGTCTTTTGGCTCTTCTTCCCCCGGATCCTGTTTGCCAGGATTGTTTTCTTCGCCTTGGTTTTCGCTTCCTTGTTCGTTTTCGGATTCGTCTGGCTTTTGATCTTCGTTGCCGTCAGGATTTTCCGGTTGAGTTGGTTCGGATTCAGGTTCTTTGTCCTCTGGTTCCCTTTCTTCAGGTTCTTTTTCTTCGGGTTGTTTGTCTTCTGGTTGCTTGTCTCCAGGATTGCCGGATTCTCCGCCTTGCTCAGCGCCTCCGCTTCCATCGCCAACATCTTGATCTTCCGGGACTTTCTCTTTGTTGTCTTCCTCTGACTGATCATCTTTTGGCAAATTTGGCTTTTCGTCTTCTTTGTCAGCAGGCTCTTTTTGCTGATCATCTTCAGGGTTGTTTTTGTCTTGGTCTGTGTCTTGATTTGGATTTTGCGGGTTTTCAGAATCTGTCTTTTCGTCCTCTTCATCGCCTGGCTTTTCGTTTGGATCTTTTTCTGTGTCTCCAGACTGATCCCCTGATTCGGGCTGATTTTGACTTTGGTCGCCCGATTCTTCGGGCTCCTTTCCAGGTCCTGCCGGGTTTTGATTTGGATCATCTACCGGGTTTTCGGGATCGTTCCCCGTTTCAGGCTGTTTTTGTTCTTCTTGATTTGGATTGTCTTGAGGGTTGTCCTTCTCCGCATCTTGTGGTTTGTTTTCTTCCTTCACAAGGACATCAACAATTTTCAAAACAATGTCTTTTTCATTTTTGAAAAACAACTCTGTCTCACCTTTGGCGACTCCAAGGATATAAAGTTCCTCATTTTCAAAAATCACTTTTGCAATTTCTTCATCATCAGTTTTGCAAGAAATGAAATAGGAAGACTCATAAGAAATCTTTTCCTTTGCTCCAACCTCGACCTCAACATCGCTCATTTCCGTGTTGAAAAACGGCTCGGGGTCATCAAAAGAGCATGCTGAGAGTCCGACAGCAAACAAGGTTACAAAAATGGCCATCAAAAACAACTTTGTTTTCATTTCAACAAAATTATACCACACAAAAATTCACAAAACAACCCTTTTTCGACAAAAAATATCAAAAAATTTTATGAGAATCTTATATGCTGTCACTTTGGCGTCACCAAAAATGGTTAATTTGCCCCAAAATTGACCCAAAAAATATACAGAAAACTGCAAAACAAAGAAAAAGGCACACAATATTTTGCATATGCTGTGTGCCCATGTTCTATTGGTGGGAGTTATAGGGATCGAACCTATGACCCTCTGCTTGTAAGGCAGGTACTCTACCAGCTGAGCTAAACTCCCAAATGCTCCCAAAGTATATCATACCTTGAGAGCACTTGTCAAACAAATTTTTAAAGTTTTTTGAAAATTTTTATAAACTTTTAAGAAATTTTAAGCTCCAATTGTTTCTTCAAGAATGTCATAAATTCCAGTAATCTTGATCAATGGCAATACTTCAACCGCTTCTGCGTTGTCTTGCATTGCTTTGAAAAGCTGTCCTTCCTCTTCAACGTCATCATTGTAAAGTTCGTTGAGAAGTTCTTCAAGAGTCATTGTCTGCCAATTTTCAAGGTTGGAAGTTTCTTCGTCAAGTATCGGATCAAGTCCTGAGCCGTCGAGCTGAATCATAATTTGTCTCAAACTTACTTTGTGTTTAGTTCCATTTACAACGGCATACCAAGCGCCAGAAGTTGTTTTTTCAAGTCCAAACAGTTCTCCAAGAGTCAAGCTTGTTGAGTTTCCGTCAAATGGACGTTGTGGATTTGAATCTCCGGAGATTGTTCCTTCTTTTACATTCTTGTCTGGGGTTTGACTGTGTTGATCCGCTGCCAAATATTCAAATTGAGCTGTGCCAGTGAATGTCGTGTAGTTCTTCACAATGTTGGCAGAAACGCTTCCTGGTGTTTCTGGTGCTGCTGTTTGATTTGCATTAACATATGCGGTTACAAAAGCATCAGCAGTTGCATATCTTGTGCCGTTCCAGTCAATTCCGTTGAATTCCCAGAATATGCTGCCCAAGGTCCAGTTATTTTCCGTGAACAAGGCAGTAAGGCTTTCATAATTTTCGCGAGTGAATGTGATTTCTTCGGCATTGTTGAATGTTGCATCACCTTCTGCGGCTTTTACGGCATATTGAATGGCTTCTTTTTGAAGATAAACTGTGTTTTCGCCTTCCTGAGGAACATATGCTCCAGTGATTTCTTGAGAGCCGCTTTGGTCGCTGGTCCAGAAATATCTGTAACCTGCTTTGTCTGCATCTTTTGATGTTTCACGTGCGTCTGGAAGAACAAATTCTTCTTCGGCCCTTACTTCTTTTGATTCAAGCACGGTTGCACCGGTGTTATCCTTGAAGTTGATTGTTGCCATTGCAACGCTTTGCCATGGATTTGTCAAAACAATTGCTGAATTGGAATCGTTAAGATCAAAAGTCGCATATTTATATCTTTTTGTTGTGCCGTCAGGGTTGCTTGTTCCGCCTTTGACAATCCAACCTGCATAGGTGTATTGAGGATTTTCTTCTTGTTGTGCTTCATAGGTCATTTCTGGAAGCTTTTCACCATAGATATAAGAATCTTTTGCGTTTTCAACGTTTGGTTTTTCAGTTGTCTCCTCATGGTCAACTTCTGGATTTACTTTATAACTCCATGTGACATCATATGACACAACTTTGTAAACAGCGACATATTCGTCAGCAGCTTTTTCCATATTGATGCGCAAAGTAAGAGTTTTTGTAAGCTGAGCATTTGCTCCAGCCTCTTGATATTGCTTTACGCTTCCAGCAAACCAACCTTCAAATTTGTATGCTTTGCTTGCTTGTGCGCTGACTTCAATCGTTTTGTTTTGAGATGCTGTGATTGGATGAGAAGCATAGAATTTTTCGCCATAACCGAATTGTGGGTCGGTAATGACAACCTCCGTTCCTTGTTCATCAACATAATTTACGGCTTTGGCGCCATCGATATATGCACTGACATTGATTGTTCTGTCCGTAACATAAAAAGCAACAAACGCCGTGCCGACAATCATGAGAGGAATGACGACAACCATTGCGCATATTGCCAAAATTTTTGAAACAGTTCTTGACATAAAAAACCTCCTAAGATGCCCCTATTATAACACAACAATTTTCACATTTCAATACCTAAATCAAAAATTTTTTAAAATTTTTTCAGTTTTTTTGCAAAAAACGAGCAAAAAGATGGGGTTTTTGAGGTTTTTTGACAAATTTAATCAGTTTTTGGCCGGGTTTTTTGGCAAAATTGTCAAAGAAAACTCAAACGTCCATAATCATTTTGTCGGCGATAAGGGCAATAAGTTCACCATTTGTTGGCTTCTCGTTTCTATTATATATCTTTAAACCAAAAATATTGTTAATATTTTCAATTTTGCCCCTGTTCCAAGCCACCTCAATGGCGTGCCTCATGCCGCGTTCCACCTTGCTGGAGCTTGTTTCAAAGCGCTCGGCAATGGTTGGATAGAGCTTTTTTGTGATGGAACTGATGATTTCTGGCTCTTCCACGGCAAGTTTAACGGCCTCGCGCAAGAACTGATAGCCCTTTATGTGCGCAGGAATGCCAATGCTGATGAAGATGTTTGAGATCTTTTCGTCAAGTTGTTTGTTTTCGTTTTGGAATTTTGAGCTTCCAAGAATTTCGGTGATGCGCGCCTCCAAATTTTCTGGCGAAATTGGCTTGACCATGAAATAGCTCGCTCCCGACTGGATTGCTTTGGTCACAAAGCCGCTGTGCGAAAGATTGGACACGAAAAACACTTTTGGCATCTCCGAGCTCATTGTTTTGATTTTGTCCAAGACGGCAAAACCATCGAGACTGGAAAGCATGACTTCCATCACAAGCACGTCTGGCTTTTTTGAAAGCACCTCTTCCACCACTTTTTGCCCATCAAAGCTTGAGCCGACAAAATCGAATTTGTCGCTGTTTTTGAAATATTCAATCACATTGTTTTCTTCTGTTGCATCGGCA
>CANQWP010000060.1 GCA_947627585.1 uncultured Clostridia bacterium | reverse complement strand
TCTTGACAGCCGACATCGACCTTTCTGAAAAATACTGGACACCAATCGGCACGGCGGAGAATATGTTTGGCGGACAGTTCAACTTCAACAATCACACAGTCACAAACATCCAGCCATACAGAAATGACTTCACGCCAATTTACAATGACGGGCTGTTTGGCTGCTTGGCGGACAACGCTAAAATCATTTTAAGCGAAACATCTCTTTGGTATATCTATCTCATCATCGGGCTTGGCGTTGGGCTTATTGCACTTCTTGTAGTTTTGATTTTGATAAACTACAACAAGAAAAAACGCAGAGAACAACTGGCAAAGAGATAAAATATTTTTGCGAAAAAATAAATATAATAAAGCAAGGAGTTTTTATGAACATCTTCCTTGCTTTTTTGTTTTTGGGGCTTATTCAAGGGTTGACGGAGTTTTTGCCCGTGTCGTCGTCGGGGCATTTGGTGCTTTTTTCCAAAATTTTTGGGGTGGAAGAGAGTTTGTTTGTCAGCATCTTGCTCCACGTCGCAACTCTTCTTTCAATTTGTGTTGTGTTTTGGAAGGACATCTGGCAAATGATTCGCCACCCGTTTTCAAAAGAGACAATTTCAATTGTTGTTGCAACAATTCCAACTTGCATTGTTGTGCTTTGCATTTTGCCAATTGTCAAAAGTTCGTTTGCCGGAGGGCTTTTGCCGATTTGTTTCGCTCTTTCGGCTTCACTGTTGCTTTTGGCAGAAATTTTTGCCAAAAGAAAGGGCTCAAAAGAATTTTCCTACAAAACAGCCTTTTTCATGGGGCTTGCCCAAGGCTTTGCCGTTTTTCCGGGACTTTCGCGCAGCGGCACAACAATCTCGGCCGGCATTTTTTCGGGCGCAGAAAGAAAAAAAGTGGCAAAGTTTTCTTTTCTCATGTCAATTCCAATCATTTTCCTTTCCATGCTTATGGAAATCTATGAAATCTGCACCGGTGCGGAAGCGGTTTCAATTCCAGCCGGAGCGATTGTCCTCGCGTTTTTGACGGCGTTTTCCGTTGGGATTTTTGCCATCAAACTGACCATGAAAATCACCGAAAAAGCAGGGCTCAAATGGTTTTCGGCATATCTTGTGATCGTCGCCATCGCATCGCTTTTCATATAAGATTTTGTGAAAAGATTTTTGTTGTTTTTGCAAAAAAAAAGGAATTTTTTGATTTTCAAAAAACACGAAAAAAGTCGGTTTTATGTCAAAATTTTAATTTCAATCAAAAAACAAAGTGTGGCCGCATAAAATATTCCACAAGGAGTTTTTGTGGGGAAAAAGATATATCAAATGTCGGCGCAGGAGTGTTTGGACAAGTTTAAAACTCTGCCTGGAGGCCTTTCGCAAGAAGAGGTTGCGGCGCGCCTGCCGGACGCAAAAAAAGTGCAAATTCCAGAAGCAAAAAAACAAGGCTTTTGGTCAAAGTTTTTTGCACAAATCAAAGAGCTGATGGTGCTTGTGCTGCTTGTTTCGGGTGTGCTGTCAATTGTCATTGGCGTTTTGGAGCATTCTTCAAGCGAAATTGTTGACGGCGGCATCATTTTGGGCATTGTGGTCATGAATGCGCTGTTTGGGGTCTTTCAAGAGCGAAAAAGTGAACGCGCAATTGAAAGTTTGAAAAATCTCACTCAACCCGAGGCCACAATTTTGCGCGAGGGAAAGGTGCTCAAAATCAAGACAACCGAACTTGTGCACGGCGACATTGTTTGCCTTGACGCCGGAAGCATTGTGCCGGCCGATTTGCGACTGATTGAGACATCAAACATCAAAATCTCGGAGGCATCGCTGACGGGTGAAAGCGAGCCGGTCGAGAAGTTTGCCGACCATGTCTATGACAAAGAAATTCCGCTAGCCGAACGCAAAAACATGGCATTTGGCGGAAGTGTTGTGGAAAACGGCCACGCAAAAGGCGTCGTTGTGGCGCTTGGACAGGAGACGGAAATCGGCAAAATTGCTCAGAGCCTTTCTGAGACAAAAAAAGAGATGACGCCGCTTCAAAAGTCAATTCAAGGCGTGGGAAAAGTGCTGACCTACATCATTCTTTTGATGGCGACCGTGACGTTCATATTGGAGGCCATTGCAAATCCAAATCAAATTCTCCGCGCATTTTTGACGGCTGTGGCAATTTCTGTGGCGGCCATTCCGGAAAGCATGCCGGCAGTCATCACAATCATCATGAGTTTGGGCATTGCGAAGCTTTCAAAACAAAAAGCCATTGTCAAGCGCATGCACGCCGTGGAGACATTGGGTGCGTGCGACGTGATTTGCAGTGACAAAACGGGCACAATCACTCAAAATCGCATGAAAGCAGTGGAAAATTTCACGTTTTTTGACAAAAAAAGCCCAAATTTTGACATTTTTTTGAATTGCATGGTGCTTTGCAACGATGCCGGGCTTGGCGAAAAAGGCTGGGTGGGCGGCTCGACCGAAGTGGCACTTGTGGAGTTCGCCGAAAAAAGCAAAGTGAAGAAATTGGAAGCGGACAAAAACTTTCCGCGCGTGAGCGAAATTTCTTTCAACTCTCAGCGCAAGATGATGACCACTCAGCACATTGTCAATGGCGAAAAAGTTTGTTTCATGAAGGGCGCGCTTGATCGGGTGCTTGCAAAATGCACAAAATATATGACAAACGCCGGCGTGATGACACTTGACGAGAGCGCCAAAAACAAAATCATGGAGCAAAACAAAAGAATGTGCCAAAACGCACTGAGGGTGATAAGTTTTGCGTTCAAAAAGGGCGAACTGAAAGAAGAAGATTTTGTGTTTTTGGGAATTGTTGGTCTTCAAGATCCGCCGCGCCCAGAAATTGAGAGCGCCGTCAAAAAGTGTCGCAAGGCAGGCATGAGGCCGGTGATGATCACGGGGGACTATAAAGACACGGCCTTTGCCATCGCGCGCCAAGTGGGAATTGCAAAAAGCGAAGATGAAGTGATTTCCGGCGAAGAAATTGACAAATTTTCTGATGAAGAATTTTTGAAAGTTGTGGAAGAAAAAAGCGTTTTTGCGCGCGTTTCGCCGGCGCACAAAGTCCGCATTGTCCAGGCGTTGAAAAAGAATGGGCACATCACCGCAATGACGGGTGACGGCGTGAACGATGCGCCAAGTTTGAAGAGCGCGGACATCGGGATTGGCATGGGCAAGACGGGCACGGACGTCACAAAAGATGTGGCGGACATTCTCATCACCGACGACAACTTTGCCACCATCATCGTGGCGGTGGAAGAGGGGAGAAAAATCTATTCCAACATTCAAAAGACCATCAAATATCTTTTTTCCGCAAACATGGCGGAGATTTTGTCACTTTTCTTTTTGACAATTCTCTTTCCCGGGCTGACCTTTCTTTTGCCGGTGCAAATTTTGTTTGTCAACCTCATCACTGACAGCCTGCCTGCCATCGCACTGGGCGTTGAGCCGGTGGAGAAAGAAATCATGGACGAAAAGCCGCGAAAGAAAGGCGAGGGGCTTTTTGGCGGGGGAATGGGCACGTCGCTTTTGGTGCTTGGCATTGCGCAGACCGTCTTGACGATGAGCGCATATCTTTTTGGACTGTTTGTGCACAATGAGGCGGTGGCAATCACCATGGCGTTCTACACGCTTAACTTTATTCAACTTTTCTATATGTTCACTGCGCGCACAAAAGAGTGCTGTTTCAAATCAAATCCTTTCAAAAACAAGTTTTTCACGCTTGCGCTTGCGCTTGGCTTTGGACTTCTTGCCGTGATTGCTTGCACTGGGCTGCGCGAAGTTTTGCAACTTGAAAAACTTTCCGCGTCTTGCTGGCTTCTGGTGTTTGGCCTTTCAATTTCCATCATCTTCATTGGCGAAATCTATAAATGGACAGAGAAGAAAATTCGAGGCATGAAAAACACGGCAAAAAGTCTGCGAAAAAGAAAAAAGAAAATTGGAAATAAAAAAGAAAAATAAGTGGGCAAAAAATTTTTTTGAAAGCTTTATTGAAAGTCTTTGCTTGATGCAAAGATTTTTTCATTTTCAACTTTGTGCACATTGTTGCTTTTTTGTGGAAAATGTGATAAAATCAAAATATGGATTTGACGGAAATCATCAAAAAGCAGAGTTTCTTTCAAGAACTTGTCCAAGAGAAAGAAAGTGGCACGCTCTCAAATGCCATACTCTTTTTTTGCGAGGACGAGATTTCCGCAAAAGCGACGCTGACTTTGAGCGCGCTTATGATTGAATTTCCAACTTTTGACCTTATGAACGAAAAAAGCGCCGAATATGTGCGCGCGTCCAGCGGAATTGATTTGGATATGCGACGCTATCCAAAAGGTGAGCGAATTGTCGTGGCGGACAGCAACGAGATTGTGGCGGAGGCGTTTGTAAGACCCGTCAACCTTCCAAACAAGGTGTTTTTGCTGGAAAATTTTGACGATGCCACTGAAGAGGCGCAAAACAAACTTCTCAAAGTTTTGGAAGAGCCGCCAAAAAACGTCTATTTTTTGATTTTTTCCAAAAGTGAGGACCGCGTTTTACCAACAATCAAGTCGCGCTGCAAAAAAATCAAAATCAACCCGCTTTCAAAAGAGGAAATTTCCAAGATTTGTGATGATGAGCTTGCTTGCATTTTGGGCGGCGGATATGTTGGAAAAACTCTGGCGCTGGAGAAGAACGAAGATTTGAAAATGCTGACCGATTTTGCCGTTTCGCTTTTCACCGAAATGAAAAATTCAAAACAGGTCATCAGGTTTTCGCGCAAATTTCTTGATTTTCAAGGCGAAACGGATCTTATTTTGCAAGTGCTTTGCCTTGCCATTGAAGACTTGGTGAAAATCAAGTGCGAGAGCGAAAATCTTTGCCGGCTGAGGCCCTATTTGGACGAGCTGAAAGATGTGGAAGCGGAATTTTCGGTGCGCTCCTTGTGCGAAATCTCAAAACTCATCGCCACACTTCGTGAAAAAATGGAGTTCAACGCGAACATGTCGGTGGCGATTGACAACTTTTTACTCAAAATTTTGGAGGTGAAATATATATGCAAATAGAAACTGTTGGCGTGAAATTCAAAAATTCAAATCATGTCTATTCTTTTTCACCAAATGGACTGGATTTGCACGCACAAGACTATGTTATTGTGGAGACAGAAAAAGGGCAAGATCTTGGAGTGGTGATCAAAGAACACGAAATGATTGAAGCAGAAAGTTTGATGTCGCCGCTGAAAAATGTTTTGAAAAAAGCAGACGAAAAAACTGTGAAAAATGCGGAAAAATTTGATGAAGAAGCCAAAAAACTTTTTCCGACTGTGAAAAAAATTGTCAAAGATTTGGGGCTTGACATGAAAGTTGTCCAAGTGGAAGCAAGTTTTGACAACAGCCG
>CANQWP010000059.1 GCA_947627585.1 uncultured Clostridia bacterium | reverse complement strand
CCGTGACGACAACGCTTTTGCCAAACATATCCTATCTCATCTCGCGCGGGACGGGCGGCAAACACATCATTGAGCGCGGACTGAAAGTCTTGTTGTTTCTCATTTTGCCGACCACTTTTGGAATGGTGGCAATTTCTCGTCCTGTGCTGGCGCTGTTTTATGCCGACATGACCGCGCCGCTGCTCGATGTGGCTTTTTTGCTGATGTTCTATGGCGCTTTTTCCACAATTTTGACCGCATTGATGCAATATTTTGTCATGCTCTTGCAGGCGAACGGCCAATTTCGTTTCATTCTTCTCATCACGGCGGCGGGCGGAATTTTCAAGGCGACGCTTTCGTTTTTCCTTGCAGCAGTGCCGAGCGTGAACATTTTTGCGCTTGTGATTGGAAACATTGTCCTTGCCGGCACAATTTGCGCGCTCGCACTTTGGAAACTCAAAAGAATTGTGGCGTTTTCGGTTGGCTTTGCGGACATTCTTCTTCTGCTTTTTGCCACGCTTGTCATGTTTGTCGCCGTGTTTTGCTTTTTGAATTTTGAATATTTCCACCCAATTTTGAACATTGTTCTTGCAATCGGGCTTGGAGTGTTTGTCTATGCCATTCTTTCCATGCCGTTCATTTTGAAAATTGTGCCGGCGCTGAAAAATCACACGCCTTTCAAGAAAAATTTGTGAGGCGCGTTTAAAAAAGTTTCAAGTGTCAAACATCTTTTCAAGGAGGCTGAAAATGAACAAACAAGAATTTGTGGAAATTTTAGCGAAGAGGACAAACCTTTCAAAAGCAAAATGCGACCTTTTTCTTTCCACTTTCAAAGACACGATTTTTGAAGTGTGCTCAAAAGGCGGAGAGATTGCGCTGCGCGATTTTGGAAGGTTTTCCATGAAAGAGCGCAAGGCGAGAAAATATCTCAATCCGCAGACCAAGCGTTTTTATGTTGCACCACCAAAACGAAGTGTCGCTTTCAAAAGTTTTGGAAAGTTTGCAAAAAATTGAAAAAAGAGCCGAAGCTCTTTTTTTGTAATGATATTTTTCGAATGTTCGCCAAGGTGTGCCCCTATTTCATGTCATCCTGAGCGCAGGCGAAGGATCTCCGCTGGTCAAACAGCTTTCTTCGGCAAAGGCCCTGACTTATTGAGATTCTTCATTCCGCTTCGCTTCATTCAGAATGACAAGTCGTTCTTTCATGTCATCCTGAGCGCAAGCGAAGAATCTCCGCTGGACAAAATCACATATTAAAAGAAGAAGATTTGTTTGAAGAATGAAATTATCTTTGGCTTTGAAAGAAACTTGTGATATAATTTCATCATGAAAATTGGCGAAAAAGATTTTGAATTTCCTTTCTTTCTTGCTCCAATGGCGGGGGTGACAGATGTTGGCTTTCGCGCGGTGGCAAGCGATTTTGGCGCTGATGTGACGGTGACAGAAATGCTTTCGGCGCGCGCGATGCAGCACAACCCTCAAAAGACGGAGTTTATGACTTTGACCACGCCAAGCGAAAAAACAAAAATGGCACAAATCTTCGGTTACGAGCCGGAGTTTTTGGCGCGAGCAGTGAAAAGTCCTCTTCTTGAAAAATTTGACAGTTTTGACATCAACATGGGCTGTCCAGCGCCAAAGATTGTCAAAAATGGCGAGGGCGCAGCGCTTATGGACAATCTTCCGCTTGCCAGCGAAATCATTTCGACATGCAAAAGAAACACAAACAAAATGGTCTCAGTCAAATTTCGAAAAGGGAACAAAAAAGAAAACTTTTTGGAATTTGCAAAGATGTGCGAAGAAAGCGGGGCAGACTTTGTGACGTTTCATGCGCGCACGGTGGCGCAGGGCTACAGCGGCAAGGCGGACTATGACGCCATTGCGTCGGTCAAAGCCAAACTGCACATTCCGGTGATTGGCAACGGCGATGTGGTGGACGAGAAAAGTTTGCTGGAAATGCAAAAGACGGGTGTTGACGGCGTGATGATTGGGCGTGCAAGCCTTGGCAGGCCATGGATTTTCTCTGAACTCAAAAATTTGAATGTCAAGATTGACAAATCCGCCGCTCTTGAAAGACACATCGCAATTTTGCGTGAAGATTTTGACGAAAAGTGGCTTCAAACATACATTCGAAAACATCTTTTGTGGTATGCGACCGGGCTTGAGATGGCATCTTCCGTGAGGCAACAATTGGCGACGTGCGACGATGTTGACAGGTGCGTTCAAATTTTGGAAAATTTTTGGAAAAAATCTTGATTTGCCTATTGACAAGCTGCGTTTTGTGTGATAGAATCTTTTGGAAGGTGAAAGAAATGAAAAAATATGACGCGCAAAAAGCGAAAGCAAAATTTGAGAAAAAACTTCAAAAAGTGACAACAAAAATGGACAGAGAAAGTGACAAAGAGCATGAACTTAGGATGCTTTTGTTGCGCTCAAAAATGATCAAGCTTGTCAACAAACGCGCAATTCAAATGCAAGAGCATGAGACCGGTGGCAAAGAGGTTAAGTTTGAAATTTCTTTGACTGTGAATGGCTATGATGTGGAATTTTTGGTCGAAGAGCCACTTAGAGAATTGACACAAGAAGAAAACAAAAAAATTTTTGGACAGTACAAAACGTTCCAGACTTGCAAAGTTGAGCCTCTTTCTTATGTAAGTGCGAAAGAAATTCAAAAAACAAAATGAAAATTAAGGAAGAAAAACGTCTTCCTTTTTTTATTTGTCTTAACTTAAATGAAATCTTTTCTATAACTTTTCTCTTTTGATTTGAAATTGTTTTGAAAATCTTATGCTTTGGTGTTAAAATATCCTTGAAAGTTGGTGGAACATGAAAAAAACAATTCGAGAAATCAAGGATTTCAAAGGCAAGCGCGTTCTTTTGCGCTGTGATTTCAATGTGCCTCTTGATCATTGGGGAGACATTTTGAATCCGGCACGCATCGATGCGGCGCTGCCGACAATTTCATATCTCATTCAAAAAGGTGCAAGGCTGATTGTTTGCTCGCACCTTGGCAGGCCAAAGGGTTTTGACAAATATTTGTCGCTTTTTCCTGTGGCGGTCTATCTTATGAAGCATTTCCCAAATCGCGTAAAGTTTTCCAGCAAAGTGATTGGGCCAGAAGTGGACGAAGCCGTTGCAAAACTGAAAAACGGCGAAATTTTGCTCTTGGAGAACTTGCGCTTTGAAAACGGCGAGACGGAAAACAGTCCGGCGTTTGTCAGAGAGCTTGCAAATTTGTGTGACATATATGTTGACGATGCTTTTGGCGTGGCACACAGAAAACAAGCGTCAAACTATGGCGTGGCACTGAAAAAACCAAACGCAATCGGCTTTTTGATCGAAAAAGAACTCAAAGTTTTTGACGAGGCGTTCAAAAAACCGGCACATCCGTTTGTGGCAATCTTTGGCGGCGCCAAAGTGGACGACAAACTGACACTCATCAACAACGTTTTGGACATGGCTGACACAATTTTGATCGGCGGCGGAATGGCATACACATTTTTGCAGGCAGAGGGCATTTCGATTGGAAAGAGCATTGTCTCGCATGACCTTGTCGGCGAGGCAAAAGCCATTTTGGAGCGCGCAAAAGAAAAAGGCATCAAAATTTTGTTGCCGGTCGATCACGTTGTGGTGGAAAACGGCAGAACAAGAAAAGTCAGAAGGCCCGAAATTGAAGGCGATGCAATTGGATTGGACATTGGACCAAAAACAATCCAACTTTTCAGCCAAGAAATTGCAAAAGCCAAACAAATCATTTGGAATGGGCCTGTTGGAAAATATGAAGACTCATATTTCCGCAAAGGCACAGTGAAACTTGCCAAAGCGGTGGCAAAGAGCGGGGCATATTCCATTGTGGGCGGCGGCGACAGCGTCAGCGCAATTGAGGAAGCGGGCGTATCGGACAAAATTAGCCATCTTTCCACGGGCGGCGGCGCAAGCATGAAACTTATGGAAGGAAAGACTTTGCCGGCAATTGAAGTTATTGATTCAATTTGATTTTTCGAAACTTTTTGCACACAAAGCGCAAAAAAGGGGAATAAAGAATAAGAAAAGCGGAGGTAGCGCATGAAAAAACTTATCATTGGAAATTTCAAAATGAACACAACGCCAAGCGAGTTCAAGACCTATGCAATGACGCTTGCCACAAAGGCTCGCGGAGCAAGAAACAACATTGTTGTTTGCCCGCCGTTCACTCATCTTTCGCTTGCAAAAGAGTTTTTGAGCGGAAGCAAGGTGGCGTTTGGCGCGCAGAACATCTCTGCGGAAGAGAGCGGCTCTTTCACTGGCGAAATCAGCGCAAAAATGATCAAAGACTTGGGCGCGACCTATGTGATTGTTGGCCACAGCGACCGAAGAGGGCTTTTCAAAGAAAGCGACAAGACCATCAACAAAAAAATCAAAACGGCGCTTGCAAATGGACTGAAAGTGATTTTGTGCGTGGGCGAAAGTTTGCAAATTCGCGAAAGCAAACAAACGCAAAATTTTGTGCGCAAACAAATTGAAAGCGTTGTCATTGCATATGAGCCAATTTGGGCGATCGGCACCGGCAAAACCGCCACAAACAAAGATATTTCAAAGATGGTGGAAATCATTCGAAAAGAAATTGAAGGACAATTTTCCGCCAAAGCCGGAAAAAACATCACAATTGTGTATGGCGGAAGCGTGGGCTTGAAGAACTACAAAAAAATCATCACCAACGAAAGTTTGGACGGCGTGCTGATGGGCGGCGCCTGCCTTGACGTTGACACGTTCGCATTAATTGCAAGAGAGAATTATTAAAAAACGAGAAAAGAGAAGAAAACAGGAAAAATTTGAATGGAACACGTTGCACTTTATCGAAAATATCGACCAAAGACGTTTGACGAGGTGATTGGACAAGACCACATCACCAAGACTCTTGAAAACCAGATCATGAATGACCAAATTGGCCATGCATATCTTTTCACGGGCACGCGCGGAACGGGCAAGACCAGCGTTGCGAAAATTTTTGCAAAGTCGGTCAACTGTCTCTCGCCGGTTCATGGGTCGGCGTGCGGTGAGTGCGAAAACTGCAAGCGCTTGGAACAAGAAAATGACATAAACATCATTGAAATTGACGCGGCCTCAAACAACAAAGTGGACGACATTCGCCAAATTCGCGAAAAAGTGAAGTTCATGCCTGTCGGCGCAAAATATAAGGTCTATATCATCGACGAAGTTCACATGCTTTCGGACAGCGCGTTCAACGCGCTTCTCAAAACTTTGGAAGAGCCACCTCCATTCATCATCTTCATTTTGGCGACCACAGAAGTGCACAAGTTGCCGCAAACAATTTTGTCAAGATGCGTGCGATTTGATTTCAGACTTGTCAGCGTTGACGAGCTTTCAAGG
>CANQWP010000058.1 GCA_947627585.1 uncultured Clostridia bacterium | reverse complement strand
CTCACACTTTCCAAAATGTTCTCGTTCGAAAGCGGCAGCGCGGCCACATTGTTCTGCGCGTCAAAAGATGCTTGAGCAATTTCTGTCAGCATTTTGGCTTGAAAATCGTCGTTGTTGGACGCCAAAAGCTTGCTGATCTTCATGTCCGCATTGTTGACGTTGTCCACAAGTTCAAAATAATTTTTCTTATAGATGTTTTCAAGTTGCGTGCCATAGTCATTTGCTTGACCTTGCGTGACGCCATATGCAATGCCCAGCCCAAGCGTCGTCGCGCCCAAAATGCTGGTGGCGATTGTCAGCCCAATCACCGCCCCAGAAAGTGCGCGAATTTTTCTTGGACGACTGGTCGCATCAGTTTTTTGCGCATGATTTTTTTCAGCCTTTTGCTTGTTGTTTTTCAAATTTTGTGCATTTTTGCCGCTTTTTTCGCCGTTTTTTGAACTTTGATTGCTTTTTTGCACATTTGCACTTTGTTGCATTTCTTTTTCATTTTTCATATTCATATGATTTCTCTTTTTTTCACTCTTATGCGCGCTTTCATAATCGTTTTGCATAACTTTTTTCAAATCAACATCTTCTTTCATTTTCGCGCCTCCTTAAATAGCAAAAATATGTTTGCCGATTGTCACTGTTTGTTTTCTGCTCCAAATCCATTTGCTTGTCGCAGTGGCAGGGTTGAAATAATAGAGCGCTCCATATGTCGGGTCCCAGCCATTCAAAGCGTCGCGCGCCGCATTGTATGCCGTTTGATTTGGCTCAAGGTTGATCTGCCCGTCAGAAACTGCAGTGAAAGCATATGGCTGATAAATCACGCCGGCAATCGTGTTCGGGAAAGATGCACTCTTCACACGGTTCAAAATGACCGCCGCCACAGCCACCTGGCCAGTGTAACTCTCGCCACGCGCCTCGGCATGCACGCACTTTGCAAGAAGATAGAGGTCGTTGTTTGATGTGGTGCTGTCATCACTTGCGCCGGCAATGCTCATGCCAAGCGCCACCACAATGCCGTCAACAGCGAGGTTGTTTTTCTGTTGAAAAAGTCGCACGGCCTTGCGCGTCAAGTTTCCATAAATGCCGTCAACCTTGCCGGAATAATATCCCCAGCGTTTAAGTTTTGTTTGCACGGTGCGAGTTTGACTTGTGGTCAGCGCCGCCTCCACCACCATTTCGCTGCTATGTATTTGCTGAACAACTGCAGCCGTTGTGACCGGAATGAATGCAAAAATGAATGCAAAGATCCCGGCAATAATTCGTTTTTTCATGTTTCCTCCAAATTTATTTTGTAAAGTTCCTTTGCTTCTTAAGTTGCAGCATGTATCACGCGGAGCGCGAACTTGCAATTTCGACTTCGCAAGAAGTCACTTTACACTATTTATAATTTCCCAAATTTTTGAAATATACTCAACATTTTTTGGATTTGACGAATTCACAAAACAAACTGCTGGAAAAACAACGCACCACCAGTTGTCGCCGCCGCCGTTTCCAAGCTCAATTTTCAAAACGTCATAAAGTCCCTCTTCCAAGACCAAGTCGCCGTATGCCCGCGTTGGCAAATTTTCGCTGGAAATCTCCACCTTTGCGCCATATTTTGCCCCTTCGTGAGCGAGCGCACTGTTTGCGACCGCCTGAATTTTGTCCGCATTCTTAGAGATGACTTTCATGGCCTCTTGCTTTGTTGTCGCGCCCGCAAGATATGGAATAAGAAACTCCACCACGGCATCTTTGACGACATATTTCACATTTTGGTCAAAATTTGAATTGGAATTTGCGACCACGTGAATGCGCATATAATCTTCCGTGTCCGCTTTTTGCCCGCCAAACAAAAACACTCCCAAACAAATTGCCCCAACACCAAAAAACGCCAAAACATATTTCATCTTCCCCTCCAAAACGCTTCACTCAAATTTGAAAATACATTTCATAATTTTTGCACAAAGACATTTTTGACACAAAGAGATGAAAAATAATGAAAAAAACGCGTTTTTTGCGCGTTTTTTGTTAAATTTATTTATTTTTGGAATTTGGCTTTTCAATTTTTTTTATTTCACGTTATAGAACACAACAACGTTTTCGTCTTTTTCAAGCGGGAAGGAAAGGTTTGGATTTTGGAAAACAACCGTTTCTTCTTTCACGCGGATGGCTTTGGCGATGTCCCAAGCGGTTTGGCCAGCTGAAGCGAACACAAGTTCGATTGCGCAGTCGCGTTCTGGTGCGCTTTCTGCCACTTCAACTCCGCTGATGACAGCGCCTGTCACTTGACAGAACTTGCTGACGGTGATTTTCAGTTTGGCATCGAACAAGAACTCGCGCCCTTTCTTGACGGCAACATCCACGTCGGTCAGCACAACATCTACGGAAATTTCCGTGCCATCTTCGCAGTCAGTTTTGTCCGAAACGACAAACGGAACTTCCATTGTCACGCTGTAAAGTGCGTTGGTCTCGTCATTGAGATAAATCACGTTCGTCTTTGTGACGCCCTCAACAAAAACTTCGCCGCCTTTGACATATGCGTTTGTGACGATCAAGTTGCTTCCGCCGACAAACATGATTTTGTCCACGCGCGGACTGTTTTCGTCAAGCGTGAGCGTGCCGTCAATCTTCTCTTCAAACAAATCGCATGGCAGTTGTTTGGTCATTTCAAAACTTTCAGTCGAAACTTGCAGTTCGTTTGCGGTGGAATAGAGGTCCTTCACAACGACTTGATTTTTTTCAAGATATGCCGTCACTTTGACTTCAACCGGCACGGTGATTTTCACTTCCACTCCCTTGTCGGAGTTTTCAAGTTCGCACTTGATGGCGCTGTGCTTCACGCAAGCGGTCGCCTCGCTGACAGCCTCACGCGTCACGCCGGCAAGTTCCACTTCTTCTTTGAAATTTTCGGTGGTGTAGCCCGTTTCAAAGCGGTCGCTTTCGGTGAGATACAAAATTTTCGTCACAACCTCGCCGCCAACTGAAACAAAGTTCACGCCGCTCTCGACGCTTTTGACATACACTTGGCTGTCCGTCGTGATGATCTTTTTCACCGGCTCTTTGATGGAAAACTCGCTCTCGACCGAAAACGTTTCGCGCGCCTCTCCCACAAGAGTGTCCACCAAAATTTCGTCCTCTTTCATGCAAATGTCCTCGTCGCCCGTGGCAATGCTGCCCACTTCGCGCCCACAAACAAGAATGCCGGACTGCTCGCACACGCACGAAATTTTGATGTTTCCGCCCGAAACGCTCTCGATCGAATAGTCCTCCACCTCCACTTTGATGCCCAAGCGGTCGCCGACGCAAATGAATTCGTCCTCAAACTTCCCTGTGAATGGGCAAGACGAATTGAGCGTGCCAATTTCGCCGTCAACTGTCATATAAAGCACACACAGGTCGATTGTGCCCGTGTAGTTGGCCACGCCGTTCAAGATTTCGGCTGTGTCTGCCTGTGCCGTGTGGCAAACGGACAAAATTTTGTCAATTTCGGCGCTGGTTTCAAGGTTGCACTCCACGTTGAACGTGCTTTTTTCCAAGCGCTTTTTTCTCACAACAGTAAATTTGTTTGTTTCAAAAGCCATAATTCCCTCCAAATTCGATTTTCATCTCACGATATTGTATTTGGGCCTTTCCACAAAAAGAACTTTTTTTGAATATTTTTTTGTCAAGTTGTCAAAAATCGGCATAAGGAGTGACTATGAGAAAGATAAACTATGGGCTTGACGACATCAAGCAGAAAATATCTCAAATGAAGGGCCAAAGCGTGCAAATGAAAATCAATCGCGGGCGAAAAAAGATTGAAAGCGTGACCGCCATGATCAAGGACGTCTATCCAAGCGTGTTCACAATCAAAACGCCGGACGAGAAACTTCAAACTTTTTCCTATTTTGATGTCCTGTGCGGAAATGTTGTGCTTGCCGAAGAAAACTGAACACCGAAAGGTAAAACAGTATGGTTAATATTTCAATAAAATAAAAGACACAAAAAAACACCGAAATTTCGGTGTTTTTCTTTCATTTTGCTTTTTTCAAATTGCTGCGTGCGGCTTATTTTGAGAACAAGCCCTTTTTCTTGTTGCGAGGGAATTTGATTGCGGCTTGTGCGGCGGCAAGACGTGCGATTGGAACGCGATATGGCGAGCAAGAAACATAGTTGAGTCCTGCTTTGTGGCAGAATTCAACAGACGATGGGTCGCCACCATGTTCGCCGCAAATTCCAAGTTTGATGTCCGGTCTTGTTGAGCGGCCAAGTTCGGCAGCAATTCTTACAAGTTTGCCAACGCCGTTTTGGTCAAGACGAGCAAATGGATCGCTTTCAAAAATCTTCTTTTCATAATATGTGTCAAGGAACTTGCCGGCGTCGTCACGAGAGAATCCAAACGTCATTTGAGTGAGGTCGTTTGTCCCGAATGAGAAGAATTCGGCATGTTTTGCAATTTGGTCAGCAGTGATGGCTGCACGTGGGATTTCAATCATTGTGCCCACTTTGTATTTCATTTGAACTTTGTGTTCAGCCAAAACTCTGTCAGCAGTTGCTGTGACAATGTCTTTCACATATTTGAATTCCACGCTGTCGCAAGTGAGAGGAATCATGATTTCTGGCACAACATCAAGTTTGTCCTCTTTTTGCACTTCAATTGCGGCGCGAATAACGGCTTCTGTTTGCATCTCGGCAATTTCAGGATATGTGACAGCAAGACGAAGTCCGCGGTGACCCATCATTGGGTTGAATTCGTGCAAACTTTGAACAGTTGCTTTAAGAGCGTCAAAAGTGAGCCCCATTTCTTTTGCAAGCGCCTTGATTTCAGCATCTTCGTGTGGCAAAAATTCGTGAAGAGGTGGATCGAGGAATCGAATTGTCACTGGGCGACCTTTCATTGCTTTGAAGATGCCCTTGAAGTCTTTAAGCTGCATTGGAAGAAGTTTTTTGAGCGCTTTTTTGCGTTCTTCGGTTGTTGTGGAAACAATCATTTCGCGCACGGCAGGAATTCTGTCGGCCTCAAAGAACATGTGCTCTGTTCGGCAAAGTCCAACGCCTTCTGCGCCAAAGTTGAACGCAACGGCTGTGTCTTTTGGGTTGTCGGCGTTTGTGCGAATTTGAAGATCACGATATTTATCCGCCCACTGCATGATTGTGGCAAATTCGCCGGAGATTTTTGCATCTTCGGTTTCAATTTCGCCGTCATAGATCTTTCCGGTTGAGCCGTCAAAAGAGATGACGTCCCCTTCCTTATATTTCTTTCCGCCAAGCGTGAAAGATTTTCCGTCATCGGCAAATTTGATTGCTCCGCAGCCTGCAACGCAGCAAGTTCCCATTCCGCGAGCAACAACAGCAGCGTGAGATGTCATACCGCCGCGCACGGTCAGAACGCCTTGGCTGGCAGCCATGCCCTCAATGTC
>CANQWP010000057.1 GCA_947627585.1 uncultured Clostridia bacterium | reverse complement strand
CGTTCGTGATGCCGAAACGGAACAAGTTAAACTCTTAAATGAGATTTCTGGAGGCGGAGAGGAAGAAGAAAGTTGCATTTTGGTCGCAAGACTCTCCGGCACGCGCACATATTGTTTCTGCGACCTCAGCGTAAGTCAAAACCCGCGTGCAGATGCGCAAATTTATTGCATGCCGAGAGTGAGCGTTTATGGATCTCTGATCGCAAATGATCAAAATTGAGAAATGCTTGTCAAAATGTTTGTTTATTTTGAAAAAAATGTGAAATAATCATTTGTGAATAAAAAAAATTGAAAAAAGTTAAAAATTTTTCAAAAAAAGTGTTGACTTTCAAAAGAAAACTTGATATAATCAATTAGTTTATTGTCGCCATGTTGAAAAATTTAAGCATTTTTTAAGTTAAATAAGGAAAATTTGGGTGTTTTATGCACGCACATTTTCCTTTTTTTGCTGTAAAAAGCAAAGCACAAGATTTTGAAGAAAAACAAGTGCCTTGCACCACATATGGCGTAAAAATGACAAACATGGCAAAAAGAATTCAAAATTCTGGGGAGCGCTTTATGGCAAAAGAAATCATGAAAAAACAAAAATTTGGGAAAACGGAAAGATATACTTTCTCGCAACTGAAAGACTATATCGACATTCCGCCATTGCTTGAAATTCAACGCAATTCTTTCAACGATTTCATCAATCACGGCATTAAAGAAGTTTTGGACGAATTTTCTCCAATCGTGGACTATTCGGGCAAGGCAAAACTTTATTTTCTTGACCCAGTGATTGACACCACTCCAAAATATTCCAAAAAGGAGTGCAAAAAAAGAAGCGTGACATATGCCGTTCCGCTTAATGTCAAAACACGCTTTGTTGTTGAAGAAACCGGACAGGCAGTTGAGGACACCGTCTTTTTGGGCGACATTCCATACATGACCGAGGATTGCTCTTTCATTTTCAATGGCGTGGAAAGAGTTGTGGTCAACCAGATCATCAAATCACCAAATTTCTATCTTCTTCAAGACAAGCCTCATGACCCAAGCACTCTTCATGGACAAATCATTCCAAAACGCGGAATGTATATTGAATTTGAACAGGGCGCAAACGAGGTTTTGAAGGTTGTGCTTGACAGAAGACACAAAGTGACACTTGGACTTTTCCTCAAGTGCTTTGGCTACACAAACGAAGAAATTTGCAAGCTGTTCGGCGACAACAGACTTGTCAAAAATGTGCTTGAAAAAGAAACAATCAACACCCAAGAAGAAGCCCTTTTGGAATTTGCAAGAAAAACACGCCCAGCTGACGTTCCAAGTGCCGAAACAACAAGATCATATCTCAACCTTTGGTTCTTCAGCGACCAGTGGTATAACCTTTCACGCGTTGGAAGATATAACCTCAACAAAAAGTTCTCCATCGCACGCCGAATTGACGGACACATTGCGGGCGAGGACATTGTTTCTCCTGACGGTGAGCTTTTGGCAAAGGCCGGAACAGCAATTGACACCGAACTTGCAAACAAAATCAAGGCAAGCGGCGTGAATGAAGTTTGGGTCCAACTTGAAGGGCACAAACATCTCATTCGCGGAAACAATCGCGTGAAACTTTCTGATTTCTTCCCTTGCGATGAAAAGGCGCTTGGAATTGAAGAGGAAGTTTATTATCCTGTGCTTGCACAAATTTTGAAAGACAACAAAACAAAAGAAAAACGCACAAACGCCATCAAAGAACACGCCAAAGATTTGGTCATCACAACACTCACCATGGACGACATTTTGGCAGGAATGAGCATGTATTTGGACGTTTTGGAAGGCATTTGCAAGACGGACCGAATCGAACACCTCTCCAACAAACGCATCGCGACGGTCGGCGAACTTTTCTATGACCACTTCCGCAGCGGCGTCACAAAACTTGTGGCAAACGTGCGCGAAACATTGCAAGGGAAAGAACTTTCCGAAGTGACACCACGTCAAATCATCAACCCAAAAGCCATCAACCGCGCGCTTCGCGACTTTGTGGCATCTTCTCAGCTTTCTCAGCTTATGGACCAAGTCAACCCGCTTTCGGGAATCACGCAAAAACGTCGTGTTTCTGCCGTTGGACCTGGCGGAATTCGAAAAGAACGTGCTGACGCCGAAGTGCGTGATATTCACTACACAAACTATGGCCGCATTTGCCCAATCGAGACCCCAGAAGGTCAGGCAATCGGCCTTGTGAACACCTTGACAAGCTATGCACGTGTCAACGAATATGGCTTTTTGGAAACGCCATATCGCAGAGTGGACAAAAAGACCGGAAAAGTCAGCGACAAGTGCGAATATTTCATGGCGGACATCGAGGACACCGCATACATCGCTCAAGCAACAGAGCCACTTGACGAAGAAGGAAGATTCATCAACAAGCGCGTTATGTGCCGTCACAAAGACTACGCTTTGGACGTGCCGGCAAGCCAAGTTGACTTTGTGGACGCCTCTCCAAGACAATTCATCTCTGTGGCAACATCGCTGATTCCATTCGTGAACTCAAACGAAGCGAACCGTGCCTTGATGGGCGCAAACATGCAGCGTCAGGCAGTGCCACTTCTTCGTCCGGAAGCGCCAATTGTGGGCACTGGAATGGAAGCAAAGGTCGCACATGACTGCGGATACACCACTCTTGCACGTGAGGACGGCGTTGTGGAATATGTCAGCGCTGACGAAGTGCGCGTGAAAAACACAAGCGGCAATGTTGACATCTATAATCTTACAAAATTCGACAAAACAAACGACGAAACCTGCTTCAACCAAAAACCTTGCGTTGTGAAAGGCGAAAAGGTGAAGAAAGGCGAAGTCATCATTGACGGCTACTCCACCGAAAACGGCGAACTTGCACTTGGGAAGAACGTGCTTGTTGGCTATATGAACTGGGAAGGATACAACTATGAAGATGCCGTGCTGATCAACGAGCGCCTTGTCAAAGAAGATGTGTTCACTTCCATTTGCTTGAAAGTGGAAGAACTTAAATGCCGAACAACCAAACTTGGCGACGAGGTCATCACGCGCGACATTCCAAACCTTGGTGAAGACGCACTGAAAAACCTTGACGAAAACGGCATCATTCGCATCGGTGCAGAAGTGAGAGCGGGCGACATCTTGGTGGGCAAAGTTACGCCAAAAGGTGAGACCGAACTTTCACCAGAAGAAAGACTTTTGAGAGCCATCTTCGGCGAAAAGGCAAGAGAAGTGCGCGACACATCGCTGCGCGTTCAACACGGAAAAGGCGGTGTTGTTGTTGATGTTCAAGTGTTCAGCCGTGAAAACAAGGACGAACTTGAGCCGGGCGTAAATCAACTTGTCAAAGTTTTCATCGCTCAAAAACGCAAACTTTCTGTCGGCGACAAAATGGCAGGAAGATATGGAAACAAAGGCTGCATCTCAATCGTTTTGCCGGAGGCGGACATGCCATTCATGGCAAACGGCCGAAGCCTTGACATTGTGCTCAACCCTCTTGGCGTGCCATCACGTATGAATTTGGGACAGGTTTTGGAAGTGCATTTGGGACTTGTTGCCGGAAGCCTTGGCTGGAAAGTGGCAACTCCAAACTTTGACGGCGCAGATGCAGAGAAAATTCAACAACTTTTGAAAGAAAACAACTTCCCAGAAGACGGAAAAGTGCAACTCTATGACGGGCGCACGGGCGAACCGTTTGAGAACAAGACCACGATTGGAATTGAATATATGCTCAAACTTAACCACATGGTTGACAGCAAAATTCATGCACGTTCAATCGGTCCATACTCGCTCATCACTCAGCAGCCACTTGGCGGAAAAGCCTTGTTTGGCGGACAACGTTTCGGCGAAATGGAAGTTTGGGCGCTGGAAGCATATGGCGCGAGCCACGTTTTGCAAGAAATGCTAACGGTCAAGTCCGACGACGTTGTGGGAAGAGTCAAGACTTTCGAAAGCATCGTGAAGGGCTTGCCAATCGCCGAGCCGGGAATTCCAGAATCGTTCAAAGTTTTGGTGAAAGAATTGCAAGCGCTTGCGCTTGATGTGAAGATTCTCACCGAAAACGACGAAGAAATTGAACTTCCGGAACTTTCGCAAGACGAGCAAGACAAGATCAGCCTTGACAGCGATGTCGAGAAAGATTTGGAAAAAGTTACGCTTGACATTGACGACATGCTTGCCGATGAAAGCGACGACGAAAAGACCGAGATCCAAAAAGAAATCGAAGAAGAAACCGCTGCTCCGGCAGGCGCAGAAGAAATGGATTTGTTTGACGATTTTGGAGATTATGATGAGTAGCGCGGGGACAACTAGAATTTCTTAACGCGGACACGCACCAACCTGTCATTCTGAGCCACGAGCGAAGCGAGTGTGTCGAAGAATCTCAAGCATCGCCGTAACAAAATTGGTGCTAGCCGCTAAAATTCGTTTTCCCCACGAGCCCTTTTTAGCCTCTTGCAAAATTCCGCTGGACATTTTGCTGCGAGAGAGGCACCACCAAAATTTTGAGAGCGGGCAAAGCCCTTTCACTACAAAATTTTGGGTGGGGAAACGATAAAGGAAACGGAAGACGAAAGATGCGCGATTCTCTCGCGAAGAGAGAAATTCTAAGAGAAATTAATTGTGAAAGCAAAATTGAAAAAGATTTAAGAGAAATTAAAATAAGAATTTAAAATAAGCATGGGGAAAAGGTATGTTTGAACTTAACAACTTTGAAAAAATTAAAATTGGAATTGCAAGTCCAGAAAAAATCAGGGAGTGGTCACACGGCGAGGTTACAAAGCCGGAGACCATAAACTATCGCACGCAAAAGCCGGAAAAAGATGGCCTTTTTTGCGAAAAGATTTTTGGACCAAAGAAAGACTGGGAATGCCACTGCGGAAAATATAAACGCATTCGCTATCGCGGGGTTGTCTGCGACAAGTGCGGCGTTGAAGTCACACGCAGCAAAGTTCGTCGTGAGCGCATGGGGCACATTGAACTTGCCACACCGGTCACACACCTTTGGTATTTCCGCAGCGTTCCATCTCGCATTGGGACACTTTTGGACCTCACTCCAAAAACTTTGGAGCAAGTGGTCTATTACATCAACTACATCGTGACCGACCCAAAACATACCGATTTGGAATATAAACAAATTCTCAACGACAAAGAATATCGCGACGCGATCGAAAAATATGGCGTTGGAAGTTTTGACGCCGGAATGGGTGCTGAGGCCATCAAAACACTTCTTTCTCACGTCGATTTGGTGAAAGAAAGCGATGCTTTGAAAGAAGAAATCAAAAATTCCAAAGGCCAACGCAAAATCAAGGCCGCAAAGAAACTTGACGTTGTGGAAAGCTTTCGCAAGAGTGGAAACAATCCGACTTGGATGGTGCTTGACGTCATTCCTGTCCTTCCACCTGACCTTCGACCAATGGTCCCATTGGACGGCG
>CANQWP010000056.1 GCA_947627585.1 uncultured Clostridia bacterium | reverse complement strand
AAAGCCAGCGACTGGGGTGAAGTCATAACAAGGTAGCGGTATCGGAAGGTGCCGCTGGATCACCTCCTTTTAAAGAGAATGGTCGAGGGGTTTGGGAACAAACCTCGGTGGAGGAATTAGGAAGGGCAACAAGCCCAACTTAATTCAAACAACCACCTAAAACGGAGCTACGAGCTCCACTGACAAGACAACTTACAAAACTTCTTGTCCTTACACTGTTGATTGTAAAAAAAAACAGAGATTTTCGTCTCTGTTTTTTTATTTGCTTTTTTGTTTTTACATATTGGAAATAGACAGATTAATTTCAGTCTTTTTTATATTGTTTCAGTTCTTATATGCAAAATTTTGTGTCGTCTTGGGACTTTTCAAGTTGGTGGCGCAGGGCGGTGTATTTGTCCAAGGTGGAAAGAAGATAGAACTCGCGCTCGTTGTCGTTCATTTTTGAAAAGATTTTTTCGTCAATCAAATAATGCACAGGGTTTGTCACCAAAGTCTCTTGTGAAAGCAAAAACTCGACCTTGCTCTTGAAGTCTTCGTCCTCATTTGAGATCACTTTGATTTTTGCGGTTGTGGGCTGCTCTTTGCCGACAAGGCGACGCTTGGCTTTTTGGGCTATTGTTTTCAAAATATCGTTTTTGTTTATCATACTTTTTCTCCTTTTGCACTGTCAGTTTACAACAAAATTTGACATAAAACAAAAATTATTTTTTCCCATTTTGTCGAATATGCACGAATAATAAATTTCACAAAAAACGCAAAAAATGCGGCTTTTTTTGCACAATTTTTGTTTTTTTTTGCTTATATTTTTGCAATATTTGTTTGTTTTTTATTGCAAAAAAGTTCTTTGAAAATGTCAAAGTTTTTCTTTGACGTTTTTCTTCTTTTTTTCATACAAAAAGCACATGAGAAAAAATGTTGAAATTGAAAAGACAGCCGTGGTTGGCAAAAAGGTCAAAATTGAAGAAAATGTCAAAATTTTGGGCGACAGTTTTGTGGGCGACGGCTGCGTTTTGAAAAGCGGCACCGTTTTGATCGATGCTGTGCTGGGCGATGGGTGCGAAGTGGAGAAATCAAAAATCGAAAAAAGCCAATTCGGCAAAAATTGCAAAATTGGGCCGTTTGCAAATGTGCGTCTGGGGTGCATTGTGGCGGACGAAGTCAAGGTCGGCGCGTTTGTGGAGCTGAAAAACGCCACGATTGCGCGCGGTTGCAAAATGGCTCATCTTTCATATGTCGGTGATGTCGAACTTGGCGAAAATGTCAACATTGGGTGCGGAGTGGTGTTTGCGAACTTTGACGGCAAAGAAAAACATCACTCAAAAGTGGGCAACAACGTTTTTCTTGGCTGCAACGTCAATGTGATTGCGCCGGTGGAAATCGCCGACGACACATATGTTTGCGCCGGCACGACCGTGACCAAGAACACCGAAGAGGGCGATTTTGTGATTGGCCGCGTGAGGCAAGAGAACAAACCACAGCGAAGTCCAAAAAACATTTGACAAAAAATTGGAATTTGTTTAAACTGAGACATATCAAAAGTGGAGGAGATATGTCAAAAGTTTCAAATTCTTTGTTTTGGGACAAGACCTTTCCAAAAAGTGAACAGGTCAAGCACAAAAAAGTGAAATTTACCAATCGCTTTGGAATAACATTAGTCGGCGATTTATATATGCCAAAAAGTGGCGGGCCATTCCCAGCGATTGCTGTTTGTGGCCCTTTTGGGGCAGTGAAAGAGCAAGCCTCTGGCCTTTATGCCCAAGAACTTGCAAAGCAAGGTTTTTTGACAGTTGCCTTGGACCCCTCTTTCACGGGCGAAAGTGGCGGAAAGCCAAGATATGTGGCAAGTCCGGACATAAACACGGAAGACTTCCAGGCCGCAGTTGACTTTTTGTCAACGCAAAAGGACGTCGACGCAAACAAAATCGGGATTGTTGGGATTTGTGGCTGGGGAGGCATGGCTTTGAACGCAGCCGCAATCGACACGCGAATCAAGGCGACGGTTGCGTCCACAATGTATGACATGAGCAGAGTGAATGCAAACGGTTATTTTGATGCCAATGACAATGAAGAAGCAAGATTTGAGCTGAAAAAAGCCCTTAACGAACAGAGGATCGCTGATTTTCGAAATGGAAAATATGAACTTGCCGGCGGCGTAGTTGATCCGTTGCCGGAGGATGCGCCTTTCTTTATGAAAGATTATTATGATTATTACAAAACTCCACGCGGCTATCACAAACGCTCGCTGAACTCAAACGGAGGGTGGAACAAAACCTCAGCGCTGTCTTTCATCAACACAAAAATTTTGTCATACATCAACGAGATCAGGTCTCCGGTCTTGATTGTGCATGGCGAAAAGGCGCATTCGTGCTATTTTTCCAAAGATGCATATGAAAAAATGACAAAAAACAGCAAATTTGCAAAAAACAAAGAACTTTTGCTTATTCCAAACGCTGTCCACACCGATCTTTATGACAAAGTTGACATCATTCCTTTCAAAAAAATGGTGGATTTCTTCAACAAAAGTTTTGAGAGCGAAAAAAGCTTGAAGAATAAAAAGTGAGATAAAAATTATTTATAAAAAGGAGATTGATATGAAAAAACTAGTCGCTTATTTCAGTGCCAGCGGCACAACAAAAATGGTGGCAGAGAGACTTTCAAAAGTGGCGGAGGCAGAGCTTTTTGAGATCACGCCAAAAGCGCCATATACGGACGCCGACTTGAATTGGATGGACAAAAAGTCGCGCTCGAGCCTCGAAATGGCGGATAAAAGTTCGCGCCCAGAGATTGTGCGCAAAAATTTGGACACATCAAAATATGATGTCATCTTTTTGGGCTTTCCAATTTGGTGGTATGTTGCGCCAACAATCATCAACACATTTTTGGAAAGTTATGATTTTTCCGGCAAGACAATTGTTTTGTTTGCCACTTCGGGCGGGAGCGGCTTTGGGCAAACTGTCAAATTTTTGCAGCCAAGCGCGCCAAAAGCCACAATCAAAGAAGGGAAACTTTTGAATGGCAACCCAAGCGAAGCCGCACTTGCTTCGTGGGTCAAAGGGTTGAGATTATAAAAACAACGCAAGGGTAGAAAAATGGTTGTTGAGAACAATGGCCGCCACGACGAAGAAATCAAGGACTTGTTTGTGGAGTTGCAAGAATTTATTGCAAGCATTGACAAAGAAGGCTTTAATATTTTGACGCCAAATTTTCGCGAAGAATATTTTGAGAAGACAAAAAAAGAGATTGAACAGCACAACGGAAAAATGTTTTTGTATGAAGAAAATGGAAGGGCCGTTGGGCTGATTGTTGGGTTGATTTGCGAAGAGTCGTTTGAATATGGATTTCATGCGCCAAAAAGAGGCGAAGTCACCGAACTTGTTGTTTCAAAAAATTGCAGGGCAAAGGGCTATGGCAAGGAGCTTTTGAAAGCTATGGAAAAACATTTTCGGGAGCAAGGCTGCAAAAACATACTCATCGGGGTGTTTGGATACAACGATCACGCCCTTGAGTTTTATGAACGAAACGGCTATCACACGAGATTTATGGACATGACAAGAAATTTATAACGGCTTTCAATTCAAAAATCCAAAAAAGGAGAAATATGAAAAAGATAATACAAGCGCGGACCTTTTTATGGAGATTTTCAAAGCTTTTGAAATGTAAATTTTCTTGAAAACATGAAAATTTTTGGCACAATTTGGAAAGTTTTGTGATATAATCAATATGTTTACAAATCCGATTTGCGTATAAACACCAGAAACAGCAGGCGTGATTGAAGACTGCTGTTTTTTTGTGCAGCAAAAAGGAGAAAGTATGGAAAAATCTAGCACTGACAACAAATTTTTGGGCACGGAGAAGGTTGGAAAACTTTTGAAAATGTTTTCAATTCCTTGCGTGCTTTCGCTTATCATACAGGCGCTTTACAATCTTGTCGACCAAATTTTTATTGGCAATTCCAGCCTTGGAATGCTTGGCAACAGTGCCACTGCCGTCGTCTATCCACTCACAGTGATTGCGCTTGCGCTCGGGCTTTTTATTGGTGACGGCAGCGCCGCCTGCATAAGCATAAATCAAGGGCGAAATCAGACAAAAGACACCCACAAAACTATTGGCACGGGCATCACAATTGGACTGATTGTAAGCATCATTCTTGTGGCGATAAGTTTTATATTCAGAAAAGGCATTTTAATTGGCTTCGGGGCTAAAAATGCCCAAATATTAGAATATTCCATTGAATATTCCACCTGGATAATTATTGGCCTGCCCCTGTTTTTGATGGCTTGCGTGTTGAATCCAATCATTCGCGCAGACGGGAGCCCCAAATTTGCAATGTTCTCAATGGCGCTGGGTGCAATCACAAACATTGCCCTCGACCCACTCTTTATCTATGCCTTTAATATGGGCATGAATGGTGCTGCTCTCGCGACATTTATTGGACAACTTGTGACTTTTGTTTTGAGCGTCGCATATTTTTTCAGATCCAAGAACTTCAAACTCGGCTTGAAAAGTTTTATTCCGGATTTTAAACTTCTGTGGGTTAGTCTAAAACTTGGAATTTCAAGTTTTCTTACGCAAATCTCAATCGTTATCATTTCAATTGTCACGAACAACATTTTGACTTTTTATATGCCAGATAACGAAGCTGCACTCGGTCTTTTAAACGTGGCATTCAAGGTGTTTGGCATTGTTGTTAGCATCGCTATAGGGATCGCCTCGGGTGGACAGCCGATTTTGGGCTACAACTATGGCGCCAAGAAATATGATAGAGTAAAGCAGGCCTTTAAGTATATCATGCTTACAACACTTATTGTTGGTGTTGTTGCAACCATTCTTTTTGAAGCCTGTCCGCAATACATTTTGGCTATTTTCGGATATTCACAAGTGCCAGAATTTGGAATGCTCATTTTCCGCATTTATCTTGGCTTTATTTTGCTCACTTGCCTTACAAAAGTTGTGTCAATTTTATTTCAAGCCATTGGCTCTCCTATAAAATCAACACTTATTGCCATGCTGCGCGACCTTATTTTTCTTGTGCCACTGACAATTTTGCTTCCAATGGCGACAAAAACTATTTATCCGTTCTATTGGGCAGCACCAATCAGCGATTTCTTGACGAGCGTTGTTGCCGGCGTGCTCTTGACCCTCTTGTTCAAACAAATGGCAAAACGAGAGGCACCAAAAACAGAAAGCAACATTTCAATTTTGCCTTCGCATAAAGGCGTTATTATAACAATTTCAAGAGAGCATGGTGCCGGCGGACGAGAAATTGGACAAAAGCTTGCAAAGAAACTTGGAGTGCCATTTTATGACAAAGAACTCACGGCCTTAGCGGCACAAGAAAGCGGACTTGCACAAGAATATATTGAAAAAATTGAAGAAAAAAGTCCCGTTTTGTATGACTTATATCTTTCGACAGAGGCAAATCAAACAGCAATCAAAGCACAAGAGAATGTGCTTAAAGAAATT
>CANQWP010000055.1 GCA_947627585.1 uncultured Clostridia bacterium | reverse complement strand
CGGAAGGCGGAGAAATCAAGCCTGCTTTCACACCCGTGTCGCCCAAAATCAGTGCGCCCACAACGGACGTTGCAAGTCCCAAATAACTTGGAAGACGCAAACTGACCTCATAGAGCACTTGAAAAAGCAACGAGATGAACAGAATTTCAATGAACGGCGTGAAAGGCACTTGCTGAGTTGCATCGGCAATTGTGATGAGATATTTGAATGGCAAAATGTTGTAATGAAAAAGTTGAAGCGCAATATATGTCCCCGGCCCAACGGTCGCCAAAAGGAGTGCAACAAGCCTGACTAAGCGCAAAAGTGAAGAATAGACATAGTTAGTGTAATAATCGTTCGAACTTTGCAAATCTTCCAAAAAGACGAATGGAACAGTCAGCACAATTGGCGAATTGTCCACAATGATCGCTACACGCCCCTCCAACATTTTTGCAGCGACAATGTCCGGCTTTTCTGCCTGGCCCACTTGTTTCAAAATTGAGTTCGGCCTGGCCGAAAGAAGAGAAATGAGATAATAGCTGTCAACGACGCCATCAATTTCAATTGATTGAAGTTTTTTCTTGACGCTTTTGACAAGTTTTTTGTCAACAATTCCACTGAGATATGTAATGACAACTTGCGTTTGGGTTTCTCGCCCAACAAAAATGCTCTCAAACACCAAATTTTCGTCATGAAAGCGCCTTCGAAGAAGCGTGATATTGGTCTTATAGTCCTCCGTGAAGCCTTCTCGCGGGCCATAAATCACCGGAGACGTCGGCGGCTCAGAAGGCGGTCTGGTGTTGAATTTCAAAATGTCAATGGAAAGAATTTTATCGGAATTTGAAAGAAAAATGACCACAGTGCCTTTTAAAATGTTCTTCGCAACTTCGTCAAACTTGATTTCTGAGACATCATTTGGCCGAACAAGTGTCTTCAAAACGTCAAAATCCAGTTCACCTTGAAAACTTGCAATCGGCTCAAAGATGTTCTCGGCAAAGATGGCGTTGTCGGTTATGCTTTTGAGATAGACAAAGCCAACTTCCACCCCATTTTTTTGCAGAAGCCTATCAGCAAAGTCCACAGAACTGTGAAAATCTTTTTTTAATTGCTCAAATATGCTGTTGATTTCCAAGGGCCACTCCTTTTTTCTAGTATGAAAAAAAGATTGAGCTCTTATTCAAAAAGTCTCAATCATAAAGAATCTTTTTAACATTTATTATTATATAAAGGAACATTTATTTCAACAAAAACAATTCGCTTTCCAAAACAAGCCCATTTCCCAAAGTTTTCATTTTGACAGTTTCATTCTGGTCTTTCAGCGCATTGAAGAATGGCAAAAATTCAGAAAGGTCATAAACAAATCGGTCGCCATCAACAGTTTCCGCGTTGGCCTCAATGCAAAAAACTTGATCCCCGGCAAAAACTTGAAAGACTCTTGTCTGTTGTGTGCAAGTCACCAAAAGTTTTTCTTGGGAATGTGAAATGTCAAGAATTTCGTTTTGCAAAGAAATTTTGATTGTTCCAAATCCCTCCCCAGCGTTTGAAGACAAAACACTTTCTTTTTCACTTTGCGCAACAATAAACAGCTGATATTCCCCCGCTTTCAACGCGCTCTTTCCGTTTTCAAGCCAAGAAAAAGCGTTCTCATCGCAAACAAACAACTTTTGGCCGCCGTTTTGATCGACAAAATTCAAAGAATAGAAATCAGCTTTTTCAACCGCCTCCCAAGTGATTGTTCCGCTTTGAAGTTCAATTTCCAAAGACTGATAATTCACTTCTGCCAAGGTTTCAGACGGAGTCCAAACAATCGCTTCACAGAATTTTCCGTCTCCACTGCCGCTTTCTGTGGCAAAACCGGCCGAAAAGCGGAATTGATTTCCTGCAACAAGGTCAATGCTCTGTTCTGTCAAGCTGATATAGTTTTTGTCACTTTTGACAACATCAAGTTCAACAAATTCTTCTCCAAATTTTTGTTCGATCTTGAAGTTATAATAATATTTTTCTGAAAAGTCAGTCGTCAAAACAATATCGTCGCCCAATTTTTGTACAGAAACGCTCTCTGGGACGGCTTTGATCATTTGATTCGTCAAAAAAATCAGGCAAAGGCTGACCGTAACCGCCGCAACTGCAACCAAAGACAAAATCAAAATCACAATTTTTTTTGACGACATTTCATTAATTTCCATAAATAGTATATATTAAAAGAATAAAATTTGCAATTTTTTTGGCAGTTTAACAAAAAAAATGTAAAAAAAGTGAAAAAAAATAAAAATATTTTAATTTTGAGTATTGACAAACAAAAATGAATATGCTACAATAAAAGCAGTTTTGGAGGTAAAACATGTTATTAAGTCTCAAATTAAGCAATCTTTCTGTTGAAGGGAGCGCAGCATTCGTGCTTGCAATCATCTTCACAATTTTGAGCGTTGCCGCAGTCATCTTCTTCGCTCGACACATTCAAATAAACAAAATCCTTTTGGTGATCATCACTTTGGTGTTGCCATTCATTGCAGTTTTCTGCTGGGTATATCTGCTTTTGGATGTTCTCAATTTTCAACCACTCATAAATCTTGGAATTTCAATCGGTGCCGCAGTTGGCTATGTTTTGATTGCTCTTGCAATCGCATATTTGATCGCATTCATCGTTTCAAGAAAGAAGAATGAGGTTGTGGAAGAACAAACTCAAGAAACAGCAGAGCCAATTTTGCTTGAACACACCCCTGAAGTTGTTGAAGAAGAAACAGCCGAAGAAGTTGTTCAAGAAGAAGCAGAAGAGCCTGCTCAAGAAGAACAAGAAGAAGGTGAAGAAGAAAACGAAGAAGCTGAAGAAGGCGTTGTCTTCTCAAACGAGCCAAGAAAAACTTTTGCTGAACAACTTGAAACGCTCAATTATGAAACTCGCAGTGCATATGAAGAAATCCTTGCATACGCTCAAGCACAAGCAGGAACAAAAACAAAAGAAGCCAAATATCAAGTCACTGTCAGCGTTGGCAGAATGAAACTTGTTTTGTTCAAATTCATTCGCGGCGCACTTGTAAGCAGCTTCATGGCTGGCAGCTCAGAACTGAAAAATTATTCCGCAGCTGAAAAAGCAGTCAAAATCAAAGAAAAGCCTGTTTTGATTGAAGTTGGTGAAGGTGACAGTGTTGATGTTGCAAAAAACATGGTTGACATTGTTTACAAAAACATCACTGATGCAAAACAAGAGTTGAAAGAAACGAAAAAGGCCGAAAGAAAAGCAAAAAGAGAAGCTCAAAAACAAGAAGAGTCCCAAGCTGAACAAACTACTGCAGAAACAGAAACAACTGAAAACGCAGAGCAGCCAGAAGAAGCCCCAAAGAAAAGAAGAGGCCGCAGAAAAAAGGCAGAAGTTGAAGAACAGCCGGCTGACCAAGAAGAACAACCTGCTGACCAAACCGAAGGTGAATAACAAAAAAAAGCATGACCAAATTGGTCATGTTTTTTGATGCCCTTTTCATGATTTGTTTCACTTGATCAAATTGATGATCTTGTTTGGAACAAAAACAACTTTTTTCAAAGGCTCATCTTTGCGGCAAATTTCTGGATATTTTTCAAAGATTGCGGTCAAAAGTTCATCTTGAGAAATGTCGCGTTTGACAACAAGCACTTTCTTCATCTTCCCATTCACCTGGACCGGAATGGAAATTGTTTCATCAATCAAAAATCTTTCGTCAAATTTTGGCCAGGTCTCACCAAGAATATCTTTTCCAAAAACCCTTTCGAAAATTTCGCTTGTGATGTGTGGCGCAAGCGGATTCAACAAAATCAAGAAGTCATGAAGTTCCGCCTTTGTGATGAAGCCGTCTTCGCGAATTTTTTTGATGAAAATCATGAACGCCGAAATGCAAGTGTTAAGTTTCAAATCTTCCAAATCTTCGCCAATCTTTTTGATAAGTTTGTTAAGCTCAATGCGATGCTCTTTCGAGACGTTCTCGCCTTTAATCATGTCTTGCAGTGCCCAAACGCGATCCAAAAATGTTGTGATGCCGGTGATGCCGTCATATGTCCATGGTGTATTGTCCTCATATCCGCCCAAGAAGTGCACATGAAGTCTTGCCGCGTCAGTGCCATATTTTTCAATGACCTCTGCCGGAGAGACGCCGTTTGCCGAACTTTTGCTCATCTTCTTGCCCGTGTCGTCCAAAATCAGTCCACTGCCCATTTTTCGAACAAACGGATCGCGCGTTGGCACAGCACCAATTTCATACAAGAAATTTTGCCAGAAAAATGCATAGAGAACGTGGCGCGTGATGTGCTCCGTTCCGCCAGTATAGACGTCCACACTTCCCCAATATTTCAGTTTTTCAAAGTCGGCAAGCGCGTGGTCATTGTGAGGGTCACAATATCGAAGCCAATACCAGCTGCTTCCCGCCCAGTTTGGCATTGTGTCCGTTTCGCGTCGTGCATCACGCCCACATTTTGGACATTTGCAATGAACAAAGCTCTCAATTTTGGAAAGCGGACTGTCACCATTTGAGTTAGGCAAAAAGTCCTTTGTCTCCGGCAAAACAAGAGGCAGATCGCTCTCATCAAGAGGCACAATTCCGCAGTGATCACAAAAAACAACAGGAAATGGCTCGCCCCAATATCTTTGCCGCGTGAAACTCCAATCTGCCATTTTGTAATTCGTCTTTTTCTCCCCGCAGCCAAGTGCAATCACTTTTTCAGCAATCTTTTTCTTGGCTTCACGCACAGGCAAGCCAGAAAACTCGGCAGAATTCATCATCTTGCTGTTTTTTTCGAGATATTCTTTCTTCTCCACCGCGCATTTTGAGCAGTCGCCCTCAATGACCTGAATTTTTGGAATGCCAAAGACCTCAGCAAATTCAAAATCTCGCTGGTCGTGAGACGGAACAGCCATCGCCGCACCTGTGCCATAACTTGCAATCACAAAGTCAGCAAGATACACCGGCACTTTTGCGCCATTTACTGGGTTCTTGATATAAAGTCCGTCAAGCTTCACACCCGTCTTTGTTTTTTGATCAGCAAGCCGGTCAAACTCGCTGCGAAGTGCGGTGGCCTCGCGATATTTTTTCACTTCGTCAAAGTTTTTGATGTGCTCTCTCAGTGCATCAACAAGTTCGTGTTCTGGCGCAAGCGCAACGAATGTGACGCCATAAATTGTCTCAATGCAAGTGGTGAAAATGTCAATTTTCCCAACTTTTTTGTCCGCATCGTTGAAAAGGTCAAAGGAAACTTGCATTCCTTCGCTTTTTCCAATCCAATTTCTTTGGGCGTCCTTCAAGTTTTCTGCCATCCTTATGCGGTCAACATTCCCGAGCAAACGGTCGGAATATTCTTTCATCTTCAAATACCAAACCGAGCGCTCTTTTTGAATGACGTCTCCGCCGCAACGGTCGCACTTTCCGCCCTGGCTGTCCTCGTTTGAAAGTACCGTTTGGCAATTTGGACAAAAGTTGACAAAGCCGCGCTTTTTATATGCCTTTCCATTTTTCAAGAGTTGAAGAAAAATCCACTGCGTCCAGTGATAATATTCCGGGTCACTGGTACAAATTGTGCGGTCATAGTCGAAAGAAAGCCCAAGCGCTTTTGATTGTTCAAGCACTCTGTTCATG
>CANQWP010000054.1 GCA_947627585.1 uncultured Clostridia bacterium | reverse complement strand
ATCAAATCAGAAGAAACCGGCCACAGCCAGAAACTTTATAACGAGGCATCAAGAAGCTTCCTCTTCTCATATTCTGAAGAAGTCACACTTCCAAAATTTGAGACGCTTGGCTGGAAACATCCAGTTGATGGCTATGAATTTTATGGCTGGGAATATGTGAGCGACAACGGAGAGAAACAGACAATTCGTTGCTCGGCAGAAGAAGAATATGGTGGGCTTGCAAGCTTGACAGCAATCAAAGACAAAGAAGTTGAAATTTTTGTCATTTGGAGCAATGGAAAATCGACAGTTCGCGTGAAACTTTACAAAGAAATGTTGGGTGGCGACTATAACGATTCGGCCGTTGAAGAATTTGACGCCGTGTTTGATGTTGATGCAGAGCTTTCAAGTGAAATTGCCTATCAAAACTTCATCGTTGCCGAAGGCGGTGTTGGACACGAAAAATATTTCAATCTTCAAGGCTTTGAGTTTGATCCAAGCAAGATTGAAACCACAACCGTTGGGCTTGGCGGACTTACAAATCCTGAAAACACAATCAGCATTTATTACAAGAGAATTCGTTACAGAGTGACAATCCTCCTTGACGAAAGCATTCAGAATGCCGAAGTTTCGGCAAGCGAGTCAAACAGAGTGTTCACGGAAAGCGATCACGTTTGGCTTGTGCCATATGAAGATACGATCACGCTTGAAATTCTTGAAGCGCTTGGCTATCACGATGCAAAATTCACCTACATGATTGGCGAGCAAACACATGAACTTCACAACGGCGAAACTTTGAAAATCACCGACAACGTTGTTTTGACCGCAGTTGCAATTCCAGACCCTGACACAGAATATACAATCAAGATTTTCAAACAAACTCTTGAATTGGATTATTCAGCAGATCCAATTGAAATCACAGGAAACGGAACAACCGCAACAGACATCAATATTGAAGCTGTCAAGAAATTGATTGAAGATGCTGTGGCAAACGAAGAACTTTTGGCAAAACATCCAGAACTCAAAGACCTGTTGGAAGGCTTCACATTCTCGATCAGCTCATTTGGAGCCGGTGGCGGAAAGATCTTGGGCGATGGCTCCAGCGTTGTTGAAATGAGATATTCAAGAAATCAATTTGTTGTCAATGTTGAAACTGAATTGTTGGAAGCGTTTGATGAATTTGACGAAGGTGGCGCAGAACTTTATGAAAATGAAGTTGTTTTGAGATTTGTTTTGAACAGAGGCTATAAACTTGAACAAGAAGATTTTGTCATTCAGGATGAAGACGGAACAGATGTTGAAATTCTTGAGTTCTCACAAGAGTTGGAAGGGCTTTTTGAGACGGCAACAACTTTGAAGTTCAAGATGCCAGCAAAGGCTGTTCATGTCACCATCTCTCCAGAGGCACTTCCTTCAAAATATCGCGTATATTACTGGTTACAAAATGTGACTTTGGACGACTTTGATCAAGGCACCGACAACTTTGCCCCAGCGGATTTCAGTGATTTGACAGGCACGCCAATCACCAGAGATATGCTCTATGACAAAGAGAAATTTGACAGCTTTGACGCTTTTGCAGAATCATTGCCTGGCTTCTTGCTCAGTTACACCACCATCGACGACAAATCGGTGAAGATTTCTGGAAGCGAGGACACTGTTGTTGATGTATACTTCATAAGAAAATCTTTGACCTTGAATTTGAAGATCTCTGACGAAATGGGCGGGTTCAACTCAGATTCACTCAATGTTCAGGCAGAGGGCAAACCTCTTCCAGTCATCACCTTCCCAGAAGAATGGCACCCAGCATATGGTCAAAGAGTAAGCGTTTCGCTTGACATTTTGCCGGGCTTCACATTTGGCGGATTCTTTGTTGATGGACAAAACGCCCAAGAGCTTGAAGGATTTGAAGTTTCTGACATGACGCTCTCATTTGTTGATGAAATGGATGAGATTGAGATTGAAATTGTCATTAACGCAAATCTTGACACTGAATTCACGATTGAATATTGGCGCGAAATCCGCGGAGAAAACACATTCAACAAGTTGACATCCAAAGTTGACCATGGAAAAACAAACAGTCCACTTGAAGAAGAAGACATCATTGCAAAATATGTGACAAACGCCGAGACCTTCTTGGAGGAACTTTATGTTGCAAACGATTTCTTCGGATATGAATATAATCACCTTGAAGCATCAATAAGAGATTTGGACGTTTCGACTCACGTCACAATTGATGGTGAAGGAAAGACTGTAATAAGATTGTATTACAACTTAATCAGGCTCAGAATCAACTTTGAATATGAATTAAATCAAGTTGAATCGGCTTCTGTAACACCTGAAGCGGAAGATTATCAGTTTGGTTCAAGGGTTCAAATTGAAGCTTTGAGCAAACAGGGATATGTCATCACGGGCTTTGAAGTTGATGGAACGAGCGTCGAATTTGAGCAAGATGCAGAAAACGAAAGACTTTACAGCTTTGCATTGACGCTTTCATATGACCACAACATCACCATAAAAGTCCTTTCAGATGTCGGCACGGCAAACTATACTGTTGAATATTATTTCGAACTGGTTGAAGGCTCAGAGGACGAACTTAGGGAGACGGTTGTGGTTGAGAATGCCGAAACTGAAAGTGAAATTGTTTTGGCTGATTTGGCAAAAGCTGTCGAGGGATATACATATGACAAAGACCGAAGTGAAGAAATCACATATTATGTTGAAGGCGATGGAACAACAGTTGTAAAAATTTATTACAGGCTGATTTGGGTTGAGTTTAAAGTTACATATCAAGCCGGAATTGAGTCCGTCAATGTTGAAGGATATCCGAGCCAAGACGGGTTTGAATATATCAACGAAAACGCAGCGGCAAAAGTGAAATATTATCGTGCAAAATATAGCAAAGTTTTGAGATTGAGAGTGACAACGGAAGAGGGCTTTGTCTTCACAGGCTGGGCACTTACAATTGGCGACGGAGCAAAACGTCAGCTTGAAAATTCTTCCGCTCAAACAGGATATTTGTTTACAGTTGTTTCACAAGACTTCTTGCTGACAGCTCAAACCGACAATTCAACCGTCAAATTCTTGTTCAATCCAAACAATGGATCTGGCGAAATTATTGAAATTGAACGAAAATATGGCGAAACTTTCACTTTGTGGATCAACAAATTCACAAATGGGAACAAGATCTTTGTTGGTTGGGCAACATCTCCTGATGGCGAAATTGCGTTCTTTGACGGAGACGAATTGACAGTCAACTTCCATGGCACACTTGTTTTGTATGCAATTTGGAAGAATCCAGAAACGAACTGGTGGTGGCTGTGGCTGTTGATTGCATTGATTGTTGTCATCGCTTTGATTGTTTTGATCGTTTGGATTGAAAGACGACGCAGAAAGAAAAAGATGAAATATATGAGCAAGCAATAAAAAAAGAGGAGTTTTTCTCCTCTTTTTTTCAAAAATTTTATGTTGTTTTCAAAAAAACTTTGTTCAGCACGCGCAAACAGATTTTTAAGAAAAAGGTCAAAATTTGGCTTTTTTCTTTTGTTTTTTTGACTTTTGATGATAAAATAAATTGAATTTTGAAAACAAATTTGGCAAACGTTTTTTTGGGAGGGAAAAATGGAGAAACACGGTTTTTTGATTTCTTTTGAAGGTGGCGAAGGCTGCGGGAAAAGCACTCAAGTGAAAAGATTTTTGCAATATCTTGAAGAACGGGAAATTGACTTTTTGTTCACGCGTGAACCAGGCGGGACGGAAGTGGGCGAAAAAATCAGGGACATTCTTTTGCATGACAAAAGCGACCTCTCTGCAAACACCGAATTTTTGCTTTTTTCGGCAAGCCGAAGCAAACTTGTGGAAGATGTGATAAGGCCCGCGCTCAGAGAAGGGAAAGTTGTTGTTTTGGACAGATATTTTGATAGTTCTTTTGCTTATCAGGGCTTTGGCGGGGGCATGAACCTTGCCACGATTGAAAAAATCACCGAGCTTGCGATTGGCGAAGACTTGAAAACAAAAAAATCCCCGCAAAGTGCCGTTCCAAAACTGACATTTTTGTTGGATCTTTCCTATGATGCTGGCATGAAACGCAAATCGGCAGATGAAAAGCTCAAAAATCTTGACAGAATTGAAAGTAAAGAAAAAACATATCACGAGCGTGTGCGAGCAGGATATTTGAACCTTTCAAAAAAATTTGACGACAGGTTTTGCGTGATTGATGCATCGCAATCGGTCGACACAGTCTTTGAAAACATAAGGCGCGAGTTTGAAAAAAGATATGATGGGTGAAAGCTTTAAAGACCTTAAGATAGCTTAAAGCGCAATTCAAAAGTTTGATATGGCGAATTTAGAGAAAATTTTGAAAAAACCGGAAATCCGGTTTTTTGTTATTGTTTCTTTTGAAATTTTCCATCTTTTTTGTGAACGATGAAATTGAGATCATTTGAAGAAGAAAGTTCCTTCACGCGACTCAAAGCCTCTTCTTTTGTGGCGAAGGAGGCGATTGTGCGCTTTGCACCATCTTTTTTGATCAACCAAGTGCGGGACTCTTTGTCAAAAAGCACGCGATAAAGAGCCTTTTTTGTTGTGTCTGCTTTTTGTTCATCTTTGGCAGGAGTTTTTTGCGTTTTCTGAGTGCCGTTTTGCTGTGCTTTTTTTGCAACAACTTTGTTTGTGTTTGATTTTTCAGTCGTTGCCTTTTTTGTTTCGGACTTTGTGGAAGGTCTTGCTGTTTTTGTTGTTTTTTCGATGGCAGGTTTCGCTGTTGCAGGCTTGGAAGGGGCTTTTTTTGTGCCTTTTGCTTCTTTTTCCACAGCCTTTTGTGTTTTTGTGATCTTTTTTGTTTCAGAAGACTGTTTTATCGTTTCGGCATGAGCGTGTTCGGTCGCAGGCTGTGAAACAATCTCTTTTTTTTCTTCATCTTTTTTATTTTTCTTTTTTCCAAAAAACCACATGATTTTTCAACTCCTTATTTTTGATATATATAATTTTATCGCGTTTTGTCGATTTTTGCAATAAAAATTACGCAAAAAATCAAAAAAAATGTTTTTTGTTAATTTTTGAGAAAAACATTTTTGATTAAAAGTGTTTGATGATATAATTAATGTTGAAATTTGTGAAAATATATGAAAAACATTATAGAAATTAAAGATTTGGAAAAATCATATGGGGATGTCAAAGCAGTTGACAAAATTTCTTTCAGTGTGCGCAAAGGAAGTCTTTTTGCATTTTTGGGCGTGAATGGAGCGGGCAAAAGCACGACAATCAACATCATTTGTTCCATCTTGAAAAAAGACGGCGGCAAAATTTTTGTCAATGGGCTTGATTTGGATGAAAAGAAACAAGAAATCAAATCTTTAATTGGCGTAGTTTTTCAAAATTCCACTCTGGACAGCATACTTTCCGTCAAAGACAATTTGACAATTCGCGCTGGGTTTTATGGGCTGAAAGGAAAAGCGTGGAAATCTCGTCTTGGTGAACTTTCAGAGCTTTTGGACCTTGGCAGCATTTTGGACAAGCCGGTCAAAAATCTCAGCGGAGGACAAAAACGCAGAGTGGACATTGCGCGAAGTCTCATAAATTATCCAAAAATTTTGATTCTTGATGAGCCAACAACAGGGCTTGACCCTCAAACCAGACTAAAAATTTGGGGGCTGATTGACAAATTGCGAAT
>CANQWP010000053.1 GCA_947627585.1 uncultured Clostridia bacterium | reverse complement strand
ACATGGACGAAAAAGACCAGAAGAAAGAAAGTTTGGAAAAATATATCAACGCAATCTATCAAAACACGCGCACGGCAATTCAATCGATTGAAGACATCATGCCAAAAGTGACCAACGGCAAAATGACCGAGGAGCTCTCACGCGAAGAGGACGAATATAACTGTCTCGCAAAAGAGATTGAAGTGCTTGCAAAGGCAGAAAACATCGAAAATTTGAAGGACAACAACTGGATTGAAAAAGCCCGCCTTTGGAGCGCAATCAACATGGGCACAATGATGGACAAGTCCACGCGCAACATTGCCGAAATGATGCTTATGGGCACATTTATGGGCATCATCACCCTCATCAAAGACAAGGACGACCACAAAGACATCTCTGCGGAACTTGACGAAATCGCCGACAAACTCTATGAATTTGAGCGCAAAAACATCGACCGCCTCATTCCATTTTTGACGGAATGCTGAGCAAAACTGTGCTAAAAAGGCTCGTTTATCCAACCTGTCATCCTGAACGGAATGCAGGATCTCTGCAGAAAAAACTTTTCTACAGCAATCTTATCGGCTTATTGAGATTCTGCTCCCCGTCAAGAGAGCAAGTTGGGAGAGATTTGCTTCGCAGATGCGCTAACGCTCAGAATGACACAAAATAAGCAATCTCAACATTGAAATCATGCACAAATCCAATCTTGTCATTCTGAATGAAGCGAAGCGAAATGAAGAATCTCCGCTGGCAAGGGACTTGCCTCACCTGAAAATTTCTTTCAATTTCAAATCAAACGGCACTTTCAGCGAAAGATTCAAGATCATTTTTTCGCTGAGATTGACAATCCGCCCGTTTTCCATCACAAAACAAAAAATGTAGGTCTTTGATGACTGCATTTTTTTCATAAGGTCTCCCAAAGTCACGTCGCCGCCTACACACACAATTTGCGGGCGAACAAAATTTTTTGTTTGCTTTTGAAAGATGTTGATCTTGTCATATTTTGACGCGAATCCCAGGTCCAGCGCACCGACAACAAGAAAAAACGCAAACAAAAAATAGGTCGGGTTGAAATTGACAAAACAGAACGCCACAAAAAGTGCAAAAAAGGACGCCGAAAAAGCCAAGTTGAGCGCGATTGTAATTTTCCTCGCAGCCTTTTCGCTGAAAAATCTTGACGAAAGACACACAAAAACACGTCCGCCGTCCAGCGGATATGCCGGCAACAAATTCAAAAGTGCGAGACACACGCTTGCCACAACAAAGCCCTGCGAAAAGGCATATGTCAGCGGCCAAAGCCACCACAAGCCCGTCACCAAAAGCGCGCAAATCAGGTTGAATGCAGGGCCGGCAAGTGCAATCCAAATTTCGTCGCGCGCATCGAGGTTTTGGCCATAATAAGAAAGCGAAACGCCATAAGGCGAAAAGGAAAATTTCGAAAGTCCATAGCCCAACTTTTTCGCCACAAAAAAGTGTCCAAACTCATGCACGACAATCGCGAGCGCATAGCCCACCGCCGTGAACACATCACACACAAAAAACAACCACACCCACACCAAAATGGCGATTGGGTGGACGGAAAACTTGCTTTTCTCAGCCCTCATAGCCCCAGCACCTTTGCAAAAATCGTCACAATCAGCCCCACCGCCACGCACGCCAAAAAGGTTTTCAAAACAAAAGCGGCCGAAAAGCGATGTTTCACCTTTTTCGGCTGATAGTTCTGCCCGTAAGATTTTTGCTTGTCCATATCACATTTTATGCATCAAGCCCGCCACAAAATCACACGGGACCAATCAAAAAAGGACGTCAAGCCCTTTCTTTGCATAGGTCAAACTAAAATCACTTTTCTTCGTTTTGCTTTTCATGCAAATTCAAAAACAAATCGCGATTGTTCCAAGCCTCGACTTTCTTTCCACAGAGGCTCAAAGAATAGATCAAAGTTTTTCCAACTTCAAAATGTTTGTCGTTTGAATTGTCATATATTTCGCAATCCATGCCCATTTTGTCATAAAATTTTGTCGCATCAAAGTTGTCAATGTCATCAGTATAAAGTCTCAAATTTTCAAAGCCTTCATTTTTTGCCTGATTTTTTGCAAATTCAAAAAGTTGAGTGCCAAACCCTTTGCGCCTAAATTGCTGCAAAACTCCAAACCAGCCCAGCCACGCCTCTTTCGGATAAGCTTTATAAGAATAAAGTCCAACGATTCCAACCAATTTGTCATTCACAAATCCAAGCCAAGAACACATCGAAGAATATTAATTCGAACATTTCCCCACTGCAATATTTTCCAAATCAGTTTTGCCACTTTCATTTGGAAAAAGTTGCTTTTGAATTTCAATGCCAAAGCCAGGTTTTCCTGCGTCACCCTTTCAATTTTCATAAACAGTCCCTAAACGTCTAAAATTGTCACAATCGGCGCCCAAAATGCCGGACATAAATTTTGAATAGGCCTTTTTGTCAAATTCTCCAACAAAGAGTGGAAGAAAAGGCTTGCCTTTAAAATCAAACAAAAAATTTGAACTTTTCATGCCGTTTTTCAAATAAAAATTCATTCTTTTCACCTTTTCTTCATATCCTTCCGCCTTTTCCACAGGAAACTCAATGTTGAGCGCAAAGCATTTTCGCGGAAACAATGTTGAAAGCTCTTTCAAAATTTTGCTGCCATAGCCAAGATTTCTTTTTCCTTCTGCCACTGCCAAATATTTCAAATAGTGCAAATTTGGATAAAGACAGTCGCAAGAAAGCCCAATCAATTCTTTTCCATTAAACCAGACATAAATTTCATCATCAAACTTCCCGTCAAGAAGGTCATCAAAGTCAACTCTTTCATATTCCGGGAATGATGAAAGATAAATTTCTTTCACTTTGTCCAAATTTTTGGAGTCTCTGGTCAATTTTTCAAATCGCATCACGCGCCCTCGCCGGTCACGGTTTGCACGCCATCTTCACCCTTCAAAAACTCCGGAATTTCCTCTTCAAGCGGCAGTTCAAAGTGATTATAAAGGCTGTCGTCTTGCTTTTCGTCCTCGCCCGTTTCAATCACCTTGATCCTCTCCAAAAGCCCGTCATAGTCCGGCAGCTCCGCCAAATCGGTCAAATTGAAACGTTTCAAAAAGTTTTCGGTCGTGCCAAACAAAAGCGGCTTGCCCACAGCGTCCTTTCGGCCGACGACCTCAATCATGTTTTGGTCGGAAAGCACCTGGATTGCATAGTCGCACCCCACCTGTCTGATGTCCTCAATCTCCAATTTTGTGATTGGCTGTTTGTAGGCAATGATTGCCAGCGTTTCAAGCGCCGCGCGCGTGAGCGACTTTTCACGAATTGGGTTCAGCACCTGCCCAATGAGGTCGGCATATTGCGGATTTGACGCAAGTTGCACTTTGTTTTTGTAGGCAATCAGGTGAATTCCGCGCGACCCGTCAAACTCTTTTTTCAATTCTTCCAAGACCTTGTCAAGTTCTTTTTCCGTGATGGCAAGTTTTTCGGCAATAAAAGACTTCTCAATGCCTTCGCCCGCCACGAAAAGCACCGACAGCACAATTTCTTTCAAGTTTTTCTTCATTTCTTGTTCCATTTCACACCTCGTTTGCCGTGATGACAATGTTTCCAAAAACTCCGTTTTGAATGACCTTCACCGTTTGCAGTTTCAAAAGTTCCAACAGCGCCAAAAAGGTGTTGATGAGTTCGCTTTTGGTCATGTCGTTGTCAAAAAGTTCTTCAAACTCAAATCTTTTGCGCTCTTTGGCAAAGTTTCGAATTGAAATGATTTTTTCCGCCACAGTGAAGCGGTCTTTGACAATCTTTTTCGGCTGCTCATTTTGGACGGCTTTTTTCAGTTCTTCGCGCGTCATAAGTTTGGCGAACGCGTCAAGAAGTTGGTCAAGCACCATGTCTTTCATGATGATTTTCACTTTTTCGGTCTCTTTTCCCGGTGCGCGATAAAGTTTTCCAACGTCCTCAATTTCTTTCAGCCCTTTGCCGACCTCTTTGAAAAGTTCATATTCCTTCATGCGCCTGATAAGCAGCGCGCCGTCGTCCTCTTCGTCCGGCTCTTCTTCCTTTTCCACCGGCAGAAGAATTTTGGACTTCATCTCAATCAGTGTCGCCGCCACCGTGATGAACTCGCTTGCGCTGTCCATGTCCACACTTTTGATGTCCTGCATATATTCCAAATATTGCCCCGTGATTTGTGCCAGCGCCACCTCGGTGATGTCAAGTTTTGCCTCTTTGCTAAGGTGCAACAAAAGGTCAAGCGGGCCCTCAAAGTTGTCCAGCTCAAATCGATATGTGTCCGCGCCAGAAAAAATCAGGTCTTGCCCCTGCGCTTTTTCTTCCAAAACTTGCCCTTCTGTGTTTTCCATAAGGAGATTATAGCACTTTACCCCGCACAAAAGCAACCAAAAACGCGCCAAAACCGCACATAATAAAAGAAAATAAATGAAATAAAAATTTTTTAAAAAAATGAAAAATTTTCAAAAAAAGTATTGACAATTACCCCCCCCCACCATGTTATAATCAGCACGAAATCAAATTTTTGGAGGAAAAAATGGCAAAAAAAGGATATATAAAAGAAGGTGTAGTTTTAGGTTTGGCATTGCTTTCTGGCATAGTTTGCCTTCCATGTGCAGCAGGCGCAATTGTAACAAAAATTCAAGATGATAACTATCGTGAGGAGCTTTACGCAAACGAATTTTTTCAAGAAACAAAAGCTTTAGATTTATCAACTGCATCTGAATCTTTTGAAAAATCAAAACAGGCTTATGAAGAAGGAACTTTATCCCCTGCAAATTTTAATACGATTAAAATTCAATATGATGATAAAATATCTTACATCAATTCAGATACTTATATGATAGATTATTATGATAATGAATTAGGCTGGCAAGGCACATCGAAAGATGTTAACAATCAGTTATATAGAAATTCTTCTGATCTTTATGGTTTTGCTTATGCTGCAGTTCTTAGTGGCTTTTGTTCCATTTTATTCGGAGTATGTTCTATAGCCTTAAAGGAAGATGCAAAACAGCAAGAGACCGAAAAAGAACTTGCCAAGTGACAAGTTCTTTTTCTTTAATAGATTTCGTGTGCAATCACCACTTCTCCACAACTTCTTTTGCCGTTTCAAACCATGAAAGATGTTTCACGTCGTCTTTCAAAACAATTGGAATTTTTTTGACGATGTTTCCGTTTTTTGTAACGGTCGCTGTGCCCACAACATCTCCCGCTTTTGCCGGCGCGGAGATTTTTTCTTCCACTTCCACGCTGACATCATAGCCGGATTTGTCGCCTTTCTTGACAACTGCGGAAAAGTCTTCACTTGCAAACACGCTCATGCTGTCCACTTTGCCTTTGCTGACCGGAAGATTGGCGATTTCGCTTGCGCTGTCCACAAGTTTTTCGGCTTCAAAGTTTGCAAAGCCATAGTTGAAAAGTGTGGCGCTCTCGTTGAAACGTGTTTGGCTGTTTGGCGCGCCGACAACGACCGAAATCAATCTCATACCGTTTCTCACTGCCGATGCTCCAAGGCAGCAGCCCGCCTCGTTTGTTGAGCCCGTCTTTCCGCCGTCGCAGCCTTGATAATATCGAATCAACCTGTTCGTGTTGACAAGTTCGGTCTTGCGCCCAGACGGGTGTGTCAGTTCGTCCATCCAAATGGTCGAATAGTTGTGATAGATGTCATGTTTCAAAATTTCTTTCAGCACAATTGCCGTGTCCTTTGCGGAAGAATATTGTTCCGGCGCCGGAAGCCCGGTGCAGTTTGCATAATGCGTGTCCGCCATGCCTAGTTCTTTCGCACGCTTGTTCATGCGGTTT
>CANQWP010000052.1 GCA_947627585.1 uncultured Clostridia bacterium | reverse complement strand
GCATGCGCAGAGACTTCCATGACCACAATTTCAACGCCGTCGTCGCGCATTTCCTTGAAAGTTTTGTGCAGAAAGTCGGCGTCAGGAGTCGTGAGCGGGCAATCAAAAACTTTTCCGCCATAAAAGACCCCGTTCGTGCCAATCACGCCCGTCTTGTGGCCATTTCGATTCATGATCTCCGCAATCAAATGAGAAGTTGTTGTTTTTCCGTTTGTTCCGGTCACGCCGATGATTTTCAGGTCGTCACACGCGCGGTCATAGAAATTTTTGCACGCATCACAAAAAAATTCTCTTATTTTTTTCACTTTAACGCTGTTTTCAAATGGCAAATCGAATTCACTGAAAATGACGCTTGCGCCATTTTCAAAAGCGTGCTTTGAGCGATCAATCGCCTTTTCAAAATCGTCAGTCAAGCAAAAATATGCGCTTCCGGGCTTTGCGTTTTCACATTCATGACAAATTTCTTCGATCTCGAGCTGATTTTTCTCTTCGTCTTTCAGCGATTTCCCAAGCAAATCTCCAAGTTTCATTGCGCCCCTCCTATTCACATTTTAATACAAAATTTCCGCCGTGTTGACTTGGCGTCAAAAAAAGTGCATAAATGACAAAAAATCCATTTCTTGTCAATTTTGCTATTTCTTTTGAATTTTCTTGCTTTCTTTTTCAAAAATTAGAAGCGCATCGCTTGAAAAGGTCTTTATCAGCGCTTTTTCTTCTTCAAACTCTCTTATGCTTTCTTCAACAATTGACGCAAAAAGCTCTTTGAAAGAGATGTCTTTGAAAAGATAGAACGCCATTGAGCCCGGAATCGTGTTCACTTCGTTGACATAAAGGGCTTTTGCGGCCTGGTCATAAAGAAAATCAACGCGCACGACGCCTTTGCAGTCAAACAGTTTATAGACCTTTTCTGTCAGCGCCTTCACTTTTTTTGAAAGGCTGCTTTCAAGCCCGTGCCCGCCGCCGCTTTCGGCCAAATATTTGTCCTCAAAAGAAAAAATTTCTCCTTTGTTGGTCACCTCGTTGACAGTTGAAACAAACTCTCTGCCCTTGAAAGAAAAGCACGCACAGTTGAACTCTCGCAAGTTCTCGACCATTTTTTCGACCACAACTTTTTGGTCAAATTCAAACGCCAAAGCCACCGCTTCTTCAAACTCGGCCTTGTTTTTGCAAACAGAAATTCCAATTGAACTGCCCAAGTTTGCCGGCTTGACGACAAGCGGAAATTTGCATTTTTTGAGCATTTTTTCAGTGTCAAACTCGCTTTTTTTGATGACAAAAAACTCCGGAGACGGAATGTTGTTTGCCTTCAAGACGTCTTTCATGAGTGCCTTATCCATGCAAAGCGCCGAAGAAAGAACGCCGCACGACGTTGTGGCGACATTGCATGATTTGAAAATGCCTTGAAACGCCCCGTCCTCGCCGCAATTCCCATGACAGCAGTTCATAACAGTTTTCACCGGCACAAATGGGACAAACTTCCCGTGCTTTTCGATCAAAAGTCTCCTTTCTCCAAGAAGAAAAGTCACCCGGCGCGCGTTTTGAGCCTTTCGATAAAAATTTTTGTAAATTTCAATATCTTTCAAGTTGTCGGCCGTCCACCAAACGCCAGAGCGGTCAACATATATCGGCAAAAAATCAAATCCTTCCGGCAAGTTGCCAAGCGCTTGGACTGCCGTTATAATCGAGATGTCATGCTCCACGCTTTTTCCTCCAAAGACGACCAAAACTTTTTCTTTCATAAAACTTTCGCTCCAAAAAAACATTTTTTCAAGAAATATATATGAAACGAAAAATCACTTTGCCAAAAAATAAAAAAATCCGCAAAAATGCGGAAATTTTTGGTGTCACTTGGTCTGTAAGCCGAGTTCTGTTTTTGATGGTCATCTATCCAGGCTTGCCGTTGCCGACAAGCTCAAGCGGTGCTTTTGTTGGGCGTGAAAGAACACACATTTGCCCAAACTTAACCTTGCATCAAGTGGGGTTTACAGAGCGCCGAAAGTCACCTTCCGGCCGGTGAGCTCTTGCCTCACCTTTCCATCTTTACGTCCCAAAAATGCGAGCACTTTCGGGCACTGCATCGCAGTGTTTACGCAGTCTATTTCTGTTGCACTGTCCTTGAAGTCGCCTTCACTGGCCGTTAGCCAGCACTTTGTTCTTTTGATGCTCGGACTTTCCTCTCTGCGCTCATCTCAAGCGCACAGCGACCATCTGGCCAACTGACAAAAACATTATATAACATTTCAAAAAATTTGTCAAGCGCAAAAATCACATGTCAAAAACTTGCTTCACTTCGCCGCGTTTGTCGGCCGCAAAGCCGGTCATGACACCGTCTTGCGAGACTTTGATGGCCGTGCCATATTTTGCCATGGTTGTGGTTGCGGCAAGACGCCCTCCGCCCACACTTCCGGCTTCAATCTTGATGATTGCGCCTACAGCAATGATTGTGCCGTCATGGTCGATGATTGTTGCGCCGTCAACGGAAGTCATTTCTTCAATCAGTTTTCTGTCCAACTCTTGCAACTTCTTTCCGGCGACAATTCTTCGAAGCGCCATTGTCTTGACACAATCATTTTTACTCAAAAATTCTTCATAAGAAAGGCTAAAGCGCTCAAGAATCTCCTTTGCATTCCCAATGTTGTAGAGTTTTCCGGCTTCGTCAAGCTCCATTTGCTTTTTCATGTTGAAGTGTTCTTCAGAAATGATGTCTGCCGCGTCAATGTGATTGAGCGCCTCCCAAGTTTTTTCTTTGTTGACATAAACAATGCACGCGCCTTTATATGCAAAAGAGCAGTCGAGCGCAGTGTTATATAGTGCTTTTCGGATCTCTTTGGCAGTATAGTTGGCATTGTTTTGCAAAAGTTTGATGATTTCTTCGTGGGAATATACGCCCCATTTTCCGTTGCGCTTCGCAAAAATCAATTGCCTTGCAAAAAACACCAAAATGTCGCCTTTGACGGTCAGCACAATTCCAACGCGCTTGTCATTGCAAACACGCGCCACCCTTTCAAAAGGTCTTGGCGAAATTGTGGCAACGGCCTTTGCTTTTCGAATGTTCACGTGCCCCAAAAGATTGCCCGCCCTGTCGAACTCAATGAAAGAATTGTTCCCGTCAGAGAAAAGTGCAAAAAAGTTTTCATTCAAAACATCTTTGAATGTCACTTGATTTTGAGTTTCAGTTGTCTGTGTTGGCGCGCCCAAATTTATCAAAATTCCAAGTTGGACAGTGTTGCCTTCATATGTGCGTGAGGACCATTGTTCCAAGCCATTGATTACGCCAAGAATTGTCTCTGTGGCGCTGTCAGTGATGCTTTCAATCAACGCTTTTTCAATGGCAATGCTGTTCAGTTGCGAAAGATACATTTTGTCAGAGATGTCAATTTCAGAAATTTCGTCTAGCTCGCGAATGATGGCGCGCATCAAGTTGACCTCAAAAGATTTGAATGCTTGGCCGCGCTTTAGAATCAAGCGATAGTCATCAAGTTTGGTCGGCTTAAGAAGCACAGTGTTTCCGCGCCCAAGCGCAACTTCCAAGTCACGCGATGTGCTTTCAATTTCGCCCGCAAGATATGAGCCCGTAAAAAGAGGAACAATAAGCGTTTCAACAACATCGTAAAACTCTTGTTTGTTCATCTTCCCCCTCCTTTATTCAAATAGTTTCAAGCCACTGAAAGTTTTGCTTGAGATCATAAAAAAACTAATGTATAAAAAACAAAAAATATATAATTAAAAATTTCTATCATTTTTATTTTAAATTTTTGACAAAGTTTGTGTCAAGCAATTTGAAAAAAAATTAAAAAAATTTTAAGTTTTTTTGCCTTAATACACTTTTTAAGGTCATTATGTGTTATTGCCAATTTTATCGCCAAATTCAGCGCGGATGATGTCGAGTGTTTTGTTTTCGATGCGTGAAATATATGACCTTGAAATTCCAAGTTTTTCAGAAACTTCTTTTTGAGTGAGAGCCTTTGGATAATCGATGCCATATCGCATTTTGATGACCTTTTGCTCTCGCTCCGAAAGCTTTTCTTGAATGATTCGTCTGACTTTTTGCATTGTCAAGTTCTGTTCGACCTGCACAAAAATTTCATCATCGTCGGAAGAAAGCACGTCTTTCAGTTCCAAATCTTTGTCATCGTCACTTCCGCTTGTCAAACTGTTTATGGAAACAACATTTTTGTGCTTTTTGTTAGCTCGAATTAGCATCAAAATCTCATTGTTGATGCAGCGAGCCGCATATGTCGAAAGTTGCACCTTTTTGTCATAGTCAAAAGTGTCAATGGCCTTGATAAGCCCAATTGTGCCGACAGAAAGAAGGTCGTCGGCCTCCAAAGAATAGGTGTATTTTTTCACGATGTGCGCCACAAGCCGAAGATTGTGGCTTATCAGTTTTTCGCGCGCTTTCTTGTCGCCTTTTTTCATTTTTTCAAACTCCGCCTTTTCTTCCTCCAAAGAAAGTGGCTTTGGAAAGCCCTGAGCGGTGTTGACATAGTTTGTGAAAAGACAAATTCTGCTGAAAAAATAGGCAAAACTCTCAAAAACCATAAAAACTCCTTAACAAGAAATTTATATGTTGATTTTTGTCGAATTTTGCCTAAAAATCAAAAAAGCGGACAAGGCATTTGGGCATAAAAAAGATGCCAAGTTCCCCGGCATCTTGAAAGAGAAAAATAAATCTCAGTTTGCCAAATAAATTTTTCGAATGAGGAAATTGACAAAGCGGACAGGGAAAATTCTTACAAGGAAATTGATTGTTCGGCCAGTGAGCGGAAAAACAACCACGCCCATGCATTTTCTGAGTGGCGGGTTTTTCTTTTTTACAAGTTTCAAAACGCGCTTTGCAATATAATCCGGCGTTGCGCCATTTCTTTCCGATTTTGCCATGTTTTGAACTTCTTTTTTCTCTTGATTGTTTTTCAGCTCAACCACTCGAGCATCGGTGAAACCTGTTGAAACATCGCACGGCAAAAATGTCGTCACTTTGATTTTTCTGTCGCGGACTTCCGTGGCAAGTGCACGCGAAAAAGCCTCAATGCCGGCCTTTGTGGCAGTGTAGCACGCTTGATATGGCAGAGGGACAATGGACGCCAACGAGCCCGTGAACAAAATCTTCCCGCCCTCATTGATGTGTGGGACAAAAAGTTTGGTCGTTTTGATATGCGCAGCCAAATTGACATTCATGATTTTGTCAATGCTTTGAAGCGAAGCATTTTCCACAAGGCCAGCAATGCCAAAGCCCGCGTTGCAAAACAAAAAGTCAATTTTTTTGCAAGTTGAGACAATGTCCGCAACAACCTCTTGAAGTCTCTCGTTGTCGGAGATGTCGCAAGCATATTGCTTTTCAAAAATGTTTTTTTCCTCTTCAGAAAGTTTGTTGTCTCCTTTTGAGATGTCAAAAACTTTGACGCCCTCAGCATGCAAACGTTTTGCAATTGCCAGCCCAATTCCGCTGCTTGCTCCAGAAATCACAGCAATCTTTCCTTCCAATTTTTTCTTTTTCATGTTTTTCTCCTTCTTTTGATTTTTTTTATAATATTACAAAATGTGGTGTAGTATGCAATGCATAATACACCAAATATTGTGCCTAAAACAGTTCATCAACAAATTCTTTTGCATTGAATTTGTCCAAATCTTCCACCTTTTCGCCCGTTCCGACAAACACGACAGGAAGCGAATATTCTTTTTCGATTGCAATGATGACCCCGCCTTTTGCAGTGCCATCAAGCTTTGTCAAAACAATGCCATCGATTGGACAATATTCAGCAAAGGCGTTGATTTGTGACAATGCGTTTTGGCCGGTGGTCGCATCAAGCACAATAAGATTATATCGATGCGCTTCAGGATATTCCCGTTCGACAATTTTTTCAATCTTTTTCAGTTCCGCCATAAGATTTGTTTTTGTGTGAAGTCGCCCGGCCGTGTCAACAAGC